>CAVCFM010000357.1:0-10766 GCA_963601305.1 bacterium
CCTGCAACACCATTCCGAAATTATTGCGCAGACTCTTCCGTGTCAGCTCCTTCATCGGAATATCGCTGATGCGGATAGTTCCCTCATTGACATCGTAAAACCGCATCAACAAATTGATCAGTGTCGTCTTACCGCAGCCGGTGGGACCTACAATCGCAACACGCCATCCCGGCTGTACCGACAGATTAAAGTCCTCGATCAGATGCTGCTCCGGTGTATAGGAAAAGCTGACATGCTCTAAGGAAACTTTTCCATCCACCTGCTCTAATTCGATCGCATCCTCTGCATCCGGAGTCTCCGGTTCCTCCTCGATCAGCTCCAACACGCGGGCTGCACAAGCCAATGCGTTCTGTAACTCTGTGATAACGCCGGAGATCTCATTGAACGGCTTTGTGTACTGGTTCGCATAGCTTAACAGACTGGCAAGCTGACCGACGCTGATGCCGCCTGCGATGGCTGTTATCGCTCCTACCACGCCTACAACGGCATACACCAGACTGTTTACAAAACGGGTCGCCGGATTGGTGATACTCGAGAAGAAGATCGCACGCAGCGAATATTTCTGAAGCCGCCCGTTGATCTCATCAAACTGCTCTAACGCCTCATCCTCATGCGCAAATGCCTGAACCACTTTCTGGTTGCCCACCATCTCCTCGATAAATGCAGTCTGCTCACCGCGCGTCTCAGACTGGAGCTTGAACATGGAGAATGTGCGCTTTGCAATGAAGCTGGCAACAAACAACGACACCGGTGTGATAAGTACCACTGCGATGGTGATCTTGATATTGATGCTCAGCATAAAAAGCAATGTCACGATAATCGTGAGCACGCCGGTAAAAAACTGTGTAAATCCCATCAGAAGTCCGTCGGCGAACTGGTCGACGTCCGCGATGACACGGCTGACGATCTCACCGTAGGAATGTGCATCGATATATTTTAACGGCAGATGCTCAATCTTTAAAAATGCATCCCGGCGCACATCCCGGATGACATTGTAGGTAATCTTATTGTTGCAGGCATTCATGATCCACTGCGCGATTGCCGTGAGCGCAATGATAATCGCCATCCTCTTTAAGATCACAAGAATCCCCGCAAAATCCACCTGATCTTTTCCGACAATACAGTCCACTGCCTGTCCGGTCGCGATTGGAAGATACAGTGTCAATCCCACGATAATGCCTGCGAGCACGATGGAACATCCCAGGTAAAACCAATATTTACGGATATAGCGCAGAACCTTTTTAATTGTCTCACTCTGCTGTTTTGTCACAACTTTTTTCATTTACCGCTCACCCCCAGACGTCTTTTTAAACTGTGAAGCATAGATTTCCTGATAAACCTCACAATCCTTCAATAATTCTTCATGGGTTCCCATGCCGACAACTGCTCCGTCGTCAAGCACGATAATTTTGTCTGCATGCTGGATGGATGCCGCACGCTGTGACACGATAAACACAGTCATCTGCCCCTGCATCCTGCGGATCGCGCCGCGCAGTGCAGCGTCCGTGGCAAGGTCTAAGGCAGATGCGCTGTCGTCCAAGATCAGAATGTCTGGATTTTTTACAACAGCTCTCGCAATGGTAAGACGCTGTCTCTGTCCTCCGGAGAGGTTCTTGCCGCCCTGTTCAACCCAGTAGTCAAGCACGCCTTCCTTCGCCTCCACAAAATCTTTTGCCTGGGCAATCTCCAACGCAGCCATGATCTCCTCATCTGTGGCATCCGGGTTTCCCCATTTTAAGTTGTCACGGATCGTTCCGGCAAACAGTACCGCCTTCTGCAATACCACGCCGACATGTCCGCGCAGCTCCTCAAGCGCATACTCTGTCACATTCTGTCCATTGACAAAAACAGCTCCGCTGGTGGCATCGTAAAATCGCGGGATCAGATTGACAACGGAAGATTTTCCGGAGCCAGTTCCACCGATGATTCCGACGGTCTCTCCGCGCTTTACCGTAAAATTGATATCCGTAAGCGCTTCCTCGCCACCTCTGGCATAGACAAGACCCACATGGGAAAATTCCACTGCCGTCTCCGCCGCATCCTCGTATGTTCCACTGCCATCCGCAAGGGACGACTTCATCTCAAGAACGCTCTCGATACGGTTTGCACAGGCAAGGGATTTATTAATATTGATAATTAAATTTGCAAGTTTGATAAGCTCCACTAAAATCTGTGACATATAGTTGACTAACGCCACAACCTCTCCCTGCGTGATATATCCGGCATCGACACGCACTGCACCGGTCCATACCAGCACCACGGTCGCACCGTTGATCAGCACATAGGTAAGCGGGTTCATCAGTGCGGAAATCTTTCCCACAAACAGCTGTACCTGTGTCAGGTTTTCGTTGCGTGTCTCAAACTCTGCAATCTCGGACTCTTCTTTGTTAAAAGCCCGGATCACGCGGCTTCCGGTCAGGTTTTCTCTGGTGATCCCAAGCACCTTATCCAGCGCCGCCTGCACTTTTTTGTACAGCGGGATACTGACTAACATAATACCGAACACAACGATGGAGAGAAGCGGAATAACTACCACGAAGATCAATGCCGCCTTCACATCGATGGTGAATGCCATGATCATCGCACCAAAGACAATGAACGGGGAACGGAGGAACAGACGCAGCACAAGGTTGACGCCGTTCTGTACCTGGTTGACATCACTGGTCATCCTTGTGATCAGTGTGGATGTTCCCACCGTATCCATCTCCGAAAACGAGAGGCTCTCGATATGTTCAAACAGCGCATGGCGCAGTCCCGTCGCAAATCCCACCGCAGCCTTTGCCGCAAAATACTGTGCAGTGATTGCGGAGACAAGTCCCACAAACGCCAGCAGCACCAGCACCATACACATCTTCATGATGTACGGTTTATCCGCATTTGCCACACCCGCATCGATGATCGCCGCCATGACAAGCGGCACGATCAACTCAAAAGAAGCCTCTAAGAGCTTAAACAGCGGGCCTAATACACTTTCCTTTTTGTAATCCTTTAAATAGACTAATAATTTTCTCATGCTACTTCCTTCAATCCCTTTAACTTCTGCATACCGAGGATCACAGCACCGCCAATGACAAAGAACAGAATGCTGAATTCCCCGATCCCCATGGCTGCCTGCGGCACATCCAGTGTCGTCGGTCCCATGATAACTGCATAGATAGATCCTAACATCAGACCGATGATCAGATAAATAGTCTGTGCACGGAAACGCTCCAATGCTCTTCTTATTAACTTGACCACGCCAAACGCTCCGGCAAGCACACCGCATCCGAAGATAAACACAGTCGGAAATGTTTCCAGATGCAGATGAAAGATTTCCTTTAACGCCGTAATGATCGGCAGGTATAATCCCATGATTAAAAGCAGTGTGGAACCGGAGATACCCGGAAGCACCATCGCGGAAACTGCAATGATCCCTGCAAGAAATACATAAATCCCCGTCCCCAGTGTCAGATGATCTAAACTGATACCACTGCCATCGCTGGCAACCGTGTTCATATAAGTGATCAGGCTGACGACCACCACGCCAATCGCAACAAAAAAGATGTACTTCTTATTGGAAGAAAGCGATTCTTTTTCCTCTTTTACCACAATCGGGATCGCAAAAATAATGAATCCGATAAACAGCGAGCTGATGGCGTAGATGTGGGTCTCGAACACCTGCGTGAGCACCAGCACTGCGGAGATAAATCCAGTTACCCAGCCGATACCAAGTTTTATTAAAAATATCAGCGCTTTCTTTTTCTTCTCTAGATTGCCAACCAGCAGATCATCTATCGAGTCGATAAACTGATCATAGAACCCAAGTAAAAATGCGACAGTTCCACCGGAAACACCCGGCACACTATCTGCAAGTGCCATACAAAATCCTCTGATAAATTGTACTAAATACGTCATAATCCTAATACCTTTCTTCTATGTGTTAATTCTCACCTGTCCATTATAAGTATTTCCCATGAATTTGTCTATCAAAAAAGGACGCTAATGTGCGTCCCTTTTATTCTGCCTGTCCCGGCGTTAATTTATGTACTTGTCCAGCTGATAAGATACATCTAAGACGTTGTTTAACAGATCCTTGGTATTCTCTGCGTTATCTAAGTTCTGTACGCTTAAATCTGCCGCCTGTACGGAGGATGCCGTAACTTCCTCGGTGGTTGCAGACAGATGCATGATATTCTCGACAATCTGGTTATTCGCCTTGGAAAGACTGCTTAACATATTGTCAATCTCGCCGATATCGCCGATCAGCTGATTTACGTTCTCATTCATCTCTCCGATGCTGTCGGATGCCACGGTGATCATTTCATCCTGAGCACCTGCCGCTGCCACAGAACGCTCCACCGCACCTGCCGCTGCCGTTGCATTGTTGGAAAGTTCAGTCAGGATCTTCGCAATGTTCTCGGTCTCCTGTCTCGTCTTCTCAGCAAGCTGACGAATCTCATCCGCCACAACCGCAAAGCCTCTGCCCGCCTCGCCGGCTCTCGCACTCTCGATGGAGGCATTCAGTGCCAGCAGATTGGTCTGGCTGGAAATTGCAAAAATCGTCTCGGCAATTCCTTTTACCGCATTGGTGCGGTCATTTAACGCCTGCATGGAATCTGCAACCTCGGAGTTCGTCTGGGCGATTACCTCCGACTGTTTCTTCAAATCTTCCATGATCTTCGCACTCTTGTCGTTGAGCTCACCGGAATGCTTTGCGACCTCGACCATCTTCTCAGAACGCTCTAAGGTCGTAACGATCGAGTCCTGGATATTCTGTGTCATCTCGGTCTGTGTCTGGATATTCTCCGCCGTGCTCTGGGTGCTGTCGGAAATATCCTTCATTGCTCCGTTTACAACCTCGGTGGAGTTATTTAACTCGTTGACAATATTCATAGCATTCTCTGTGCCCTTGCGCACTTCATTTGCCACAGCTAACACATCGTCCATCATCTTCTGCTGATCTGCCTCTTTTTTGTGCAGGCTTCCGATGGTGTCCGCATTAAACTTCTGCGCTACGATAACGGTTGAGTATGTCAAAAGCATCATCACACAGATGGCGAGTGTCGCACAAACCTGATCCAGTGCAGCCTCGCCCGCATACGTATGCATACCCGCTATCTTAACAACATTCAGAAAAATATTCAGCGCGCTGACTGCCCCTCCGAAAATAGCGGTAAACTTTCTATCGTAAAACAGGAAACATCCGATCATCGGGATTGCTGCCATAAAGCGCACATAGTAGTTGTCGAATGCGAATCCCATAAAGAAAGTCACAACCAGCAGAAATACCGTTGCAATGTAACGGATCTTCACATCCCCCGGCTTGCGTCGATACATGATGACACTCACAAGAATTGACACGATAATGATTGTTGATACCATGGCTGTATATCCAACTGTACGCACCCCTCTCGCACAGGCAGTCCACACAAGTCCAAGCACAAAGATGTAAAACACCACAAATCCCATTGTCAGGAAACGATTCGCCCTCTCCAACTGCCGTCCCTTGTCTGCGTACAGAAAATCCTTTTCTTTTGTCTCCATTTGTTTTCCTTTCTATTGACAAACAATCTATGTTATTCAGCGTTGCTCTTCATTATAACATTTTGTTTTTGTAAAATATATTCCTTATTTTTTACAAAATTTGTCAGTACTACATTCTCCTCTTTTGTCTCTTTTAGCCAGTATTTTAGGCATTTTAGGTTAATAGTCCTAGGGTTTTTCGATCGTTTTCCGAAGCCGCCATATGGCGTAGAGATTGGGCAGTGCCATCAGGCAGTTCCACACATCCGCCATCCCCCACACCAGCTTCATATTCATCACCGCACCCAGATATGCAAACACAAGATATACGAGCTGATATTTCCCGACCATGCGCTCTCCCCACAGATAACGCACCGCAGACGTTCCGTACACATTCCAGCCGATGATCGTCGCAAACGCAAACAGTATCAGCGCTACCGACAGCGTGAACGTTCCGCCCGGGATCTGGGCAAACGCCAGAAAACACAATTGCTCCGCATCCATCCCGACGAACTGTTCCGGCAATGCGATCATGCTCCCCACAATCGCGATCCCCGTTAGGGCGCACATGACTACCGTATCCCAGAAAGGCCCCGTCATGGAGATCAGTCCCTGCCGTTTCGACGACACCTCGCCGGACGCCGCTGCCGCCATCGGTATCGACCCAAGTCCCGCCTCATTGGTAAAAAGTCCTCTGGCGATCCCCGTGCGGATGCCGAGGATCAGTCCCTGCCCGGCGACGCCTCCGGCAGCCGCCCGCCCGGTAAACGCAGCGTTAAAAATTGTCTCAAATGTCTCCGGCAGCACCGTGCGGTTCTTCCATATAATAAGGATGCAGCCGCCCAGATACAAAAAGCTCATGATGGGGACAAGCCAGTTGCACACGCCTGCGATAAATCGGTTTCCCCCGATAAAAATAATCCCTGCCAGCCCGCAGATCACCGCTCCCACCACAGCCGGGGATGCGTCGCATAAGCGCTCCGTTGCTGTATAGATAGAGTGCGCCTGCACACTGCTGCCGATCCCAAAAGATGCAAACACGGCGCAGAGTGAAAAAATGACGGCAAGATACTTTTTTCCAAGACCATATTCCAACACATACATTGGACCGCCAAAGCTTTCCCCATCCGCATTTTTCTGCTTATAGAAAACCGACAGATAGCACTCTGCATAGCAGGTTGCGATTCCTAACACTCCGGTTACCCAGCACCAGAAGATCGCTCCGGGACCGCCGATCGCGATCGCAGCGGAGACTCCCACGATATTTCCGGTTCCGATGGTGGCGGCCAGTGCCATCGCCAGTGCCGAATAGGCGGAGATTCCGTCTTTTTTTGTGCCTTCCTCCGTGCAAAAAAGACTGTGGCGGATTCCGGACGGGATTTTTTTCTGCACAAAGCCAAGGTGGATGGTCAGATACAGATGCATGCTCAACAGAAGGAACAAAATTGCCATAAAAAATCCCCATATACTTATTCCTCTAAGTATATGGGGTTCGATTTTCGGTTATGCAAAAAGGTAGTGGCTACTCCCACTCCACCAGACGTGCCACCGCTTTGACAATCCCCGGGATCGAACCGGTGGATGTATTGATGCACAGATCATAGTTGAGTCTGTCTCCCCAGGTCTGCCCTGTGAAGAACTGATAGTACTTGCCACGTCTTCTGTCCACGTCCTGAATGTGACGCTTTAACTCGCGGTCTGTAAAATGCTCATCCTCTGCGGCGCGATTTCTGCAACGCTCCATCTTATGCTCCATATCCGCATATACAAACACGCGGAACGGATTCTTCTCACGCAATATGTAATCCGCACTTCTGCCGACGATCACGCAGTCTGACTTCTCTGCCAGCTCCTGTATCAGCTTGCTCTGCTCCCGGTAAATGACATTGTTCTGCTCTACGATCGGGTCCATTCCCATGTAGAAGCTCCTTCCGATCGTGATCGGGTATAACGTAGAAGGACTGTTCTCCATCACATGTGCCACATATCCTTCCGCCAACTCTGTGCGCTCTGCAATCTTGGTAATGATCTCGTTATCATAATAGGCAATGCCAAGCTCGTCCGCCAGACGCTTGCCGATTTCTCTTCCTCCGCTTCCAAATTCACGGCCAATGGTAATTATCTTTGACATAGGCTCCTCCAAACTTACTAAACTTACTTTTGTTTCATTGTAGCACATTTCAAGCCAGGATGTCATTACAAAAAACTGCCCGATATCGTTAAAAAAATATCCATTCTTGTATGTTTTTATGCACCTGTGATACACTATGCCTAATCAACTGCAAAGAAAGGATTTTTAATTATGGCATTACATGTTATGGATGAGGCAAACCGCTGCCTTGGCTGCAAAAAACCACAGTGCAAAGAAGGCTGTCCCATCAATACACCAATCCCTGACGTCATCAAACTGTTAAAAGACAACCAGTTGGATGAGGCGGGAAAAATACTTTTCGAGAACAATCCGCTTACCACGGTCTGTAGTCTCGTCTGCAATCACGAAAATCAATGTGAAGGCCACTGCGTCCTCGGAAAAAAGGGGGCTCCGGTGCATTTCTCTACCATAGAAAACTATATTTCCACCACCTACGCCAACAAGATGACCAACGGGCCCGCACCGTCAAACGGCATGCGTGTCGCCATCATCGGCTCCGGTCCTGCCGGTCTTACCATCGCCGTGCACCTGGCGCGCTACGGCTACGACGTTACCATCTTTGAGGGGAAAGACCAGATCGGCGGTGTGCTGCGCTACGGGATCCCGGAATTCCGCCTGCCAAAATCTGTGTTAGACGATTTTAAATACCGCCATCTGGATTTAAAGGGCATCAAGTTCCGTCCCAACACCCACATCGGCAGCGCCATCGGCATTGACGATCTGTTCCGCGACGGCTACAAGGCAATCTTCGTCGGCACCGGTGTCTGGAAACCGAACGCGCTTCACATCAAAGGTGAGACGTTAGGTCATGTACATTTCGGCATCAACTACCTGAACAACCCGGACAGCTATTCCCTTGGCGAGCGCGTCATTGTCATCGGCGCCGGAAATGCAGCCATGGATGTGGCAAGAACCGCGATCCGCAAGGGTGTGCGCTATCTGACCTGTTTTTCCATCACCAAAAAGGTAGCTGCCAGCCAGCATGAGTTCAGCTACGCCAGCTTAGAGGGGGTACAGTTTGAATACAACAAAGCCCCCGTCGAAATTACCGACGAGGGCGTGATCTTCAAAGATATTGTGGAACACGAGGACGGTTCCTTTACTGATGTCCCGGATTCTGCGACGCTCTATCCGGCTGACAGTGTGATCATCTCCATCAGCCAGGGGCCACAGAACCGGATTGTCGATACCACAACCGGGCTTGTGGCAAACCAGCGCGGTCTGTTGATCGCCGATGACACCGGCCACACCAGCCGTCCGGGCATCTTCGCCTCCGGCGATGTGGTAAACGGCGCCCGCACCGTCGTGGAAGCCGTTGCCCACAGCAAGGTCGTTGCAGAGTCCATGCATGAATATATGCAGAGTTTAAAGGACGACGCGGCTGACGCTTAGTCCACTCTGGTATATCCGCGCGGTGCTCTTTTCTGTCTGCGGCTGTCTCCTTTTAACAGTAGAAGGAGCACTGCCGCAATGACAAGCACCAGTATCACAAGCGCTGCCCACTGTCCGGCGCTAAGCATGCTCAGGTTGAAGCAGCGGACATTGATCCACATCTGATTGATATTGGCATTTCCCTTATCATCAAAATATTTCATAACGGCACTGCGCTCGATCTCTTCCTCAGAAGGATACTGTGCGGCAAGCTGTCTGTGTGCCTGCTCCGCCGGAGCGGTGATCACATAATCCTCATCTGTGTTATCCCCGGAAAAGAAATAGCCCACCGGATACTCAATGGTGTCTTCCTCATCCTCTGCACCGTAAGTCCAGTCCAGATATTCAAAGACCAGATTGTTGTCGCCACCTGCAATCGCGGACGTGTATCCGATATAGTACATGTTGCGCACCGCATTATCCGGTCTTGACAGGAAGTTGATAAATGCCTCCGCCGCCTGTTTTTTCGCCGCATCCTGACCGATGCCGCTCTTTAACATGACCCATCCGTCAAACCAGAGGTTCGTACACTCCTCTGGCACCGCCCAGTCCAGATAGAAATCATCCTCCTCCGCCTGATCCATGGCATACACTGCATCGCCGGACCACTGCAGATTCGCCAACACCTTGCCGCTGATCATATCTGCCTTGCCGCTGTCCGTCTCAAATGAATAGACATTGGCACGGATTTTTTTAAGCTGCTCCTCGGCGCGGTCAATCGTCGCCTTATCGGTATCATTCATGACAGCCGAGAGCTGCTCGCTGTAATCTGCACTGTTTTTAAACGAATCACTGGTCAGAAGGTCTGCATTCAGCATCGCAAGTGTCGGGAAATAGGCATCGCGCACATTATCCTTGATCGTCACCTGCCGGTAGAACTTATCATTGGCAAGGATCGACCAGGTAGATGCCTCCTCCTCGGTAACCTCATCCGGGTTATAGACGATACCGGTCACGCCCCACATATAGGCTGCCGCATAGTCTGCCCAGGTCTTGCCGTCGATTTCGTTTTCCTCGAACACGCCGCGGATGTAAGGGGATACCCCGTTTGTGTAATAGTCGTTTACATCTGTCTCATCAAAAAAGGAATCCGACAACGGCTCTAACTTATCCTCTTTTAACAGCTTCATGATCATGTAATCGGATGGGCAGACCAGATCATAGACATTTCCGAGATTTAACTGGCTGTATAACTCTTCGTTGGTTCCAAATGTGGAGTACTCTACTTTTACCCGCACACCATAATTCTCGTAATACCAGTCCTCGAAATCCTCCACCAGGGAGTTCTCTCCAAATATGTCACCGTCGGGAAGGTCAATGAGTTCATCCTCATCCCAGCCGCCCTCATCGATGTATTCTTCCCAGTTGCAGACCCGAAGAACTACGATCTCACTCTTGCCGCTCTTTTTTGCAGCATCTGTATTCCCGCTGTCCTCTGTCGCTGTTTTTGCTGCCACCGGATAGCCCGTGGCAAGTGTAAGCGCCATCACAGCCGCCATGGATGCCGCCATATAACGCATTTTACCTGTCATTGCTCATCCCTGCCTTTCTGTTCGTGATGGCGTTTGTCACCAGCACACCGGTCAATATCACGACAAAAATCACGGTAGACAGTGCCCACAGCGCTGTTTTTATCTCGGTGTGGGAACCTTTTGTCGCATTGACCACATAGGTGCTTATG
>CAVCFM010000358.1:0-4143 GCA_963601305.1 bacterium
CCATCGAACAGCTCCACACCGAGCTCACCGAGACCATCAGCGACCGCAACCAGTTAAAGGAAGTGATCGAGGCTACCCGCCCGATCTTATCACACACCTATTTAAGACGATTGATGACCGGAAGCATCGGCAGCGAGGACGAGTTTTCTTATATCCGCGACTTCCTGCAGCTGACTGACAGCAATCTGCGCTACTATGTCATGTACTGCGTTGCCTATGAAAACGGTTTTATGGGGGATGTAAAAAAGGAAGTAAATGAATCTGAGGATTTTGACGACCTGATCCACGAGACGTTGAACCACTATTTTTCTTATCAGGACAACTTATATCTGTACTCGCCGGATGACAGAGTTTACGCGCTGCTCCTTCCGTTTACAGGTGCCGATGATGCTGCACTTATTTCCATCCAGGAAAAAGTGTTGAAACTGCATCAGGAATTGTTAGAGGAAAATTCGATCTGGTTTTTCGCTGGGATCGGTCGTGCCTGTCCGCTCCCGAATGTATGGGAATCCTATCAGCAGGCAAAAGAAGTATCCGGTTACACTGCCAAGAATTACATTTTCCTTCCTTATGAAATGTTAAAGAAGGACTCACACGCGTATTACTACCCGACGGAATTCTCCACGAAGCTGGTAACCTTCATTACATCTGGAAGCAAGACGCAGATCATCGACTTGTTCAACCTGATCCACGAGGAGAATATCGAGGACAGAAATCTTTCCGTACAGCTTTTGAAGTTCCTGCTCTCCGATATCCGCAACACCCTGCTCAAAGCACGATTTGCACTGACCAATATTCCGGAGGGAAAAGAGGACATCCTCGCCAATGTCGACCTGCTTTTGAGTTCAGAGCATTTGAATTTCCGCCTCTGCGAGGATATCGCACTGAAACTTTGTGACCTGTTTGAGACAAGCTCCCCGCAGGAGAGCCTGATTGATACCATCGTCACCTACATCCGCGCGAACTTCAAGGACCCATCCATGTGTCTGAGCAAGATTTCAAGCGAGTTTCATATATCCGAAAGCTATTTTTCACATATGTTTAAGGAGGCAATGAATATCAATTTCTCCGTTTATCTGGAGGATCTGCGCTTAAATGAAGCCGCCCGGATGATCCAGGCGGGACCTGCAAACTTAAACGAAGTCGCACTGGAAGTCGGATACAACAGTATCACCTCCTTCCGCCGTGCCTTCAAGAAAAAATTTGGCGTGACGCCAAGTGCCATGATTTCGAATTAATGATTCTAAAAAAAATAAATGAGGTGTAACGCCATGCTTACTTTTGAACGTTGTCTCCCGGAGGATACCGGGATTCCCTCTGCATGTATCTCAAATTTTATCCATCGCCTGGAAGCGCACCAGGTCCCGATGCACAGTCTTTTATTGTTACATCAGGACAAGCTGATCACAGAAGGCTATTACGCGCCCTACTCTGCCACCACCATGCACCGCATGTTTTCTATCAGCAAAAGTTTTACGGCTGTGGCGATCGGTCTATTGGCTGATGAGGGAAAGCTTTCTTTAGATGACCCGATTGTAGATTATTTTCCGGATAAGCTCCCGGCAGATGTCCATCCCTGGATTGCTGCGATGACAATCCGCGACATGCTGATGATGCGCACCTGTCATGCGTCCACCACATACAAGCTGAATATGAAAAAAGACTGGGTGGAGAGTTTTTTTACAGCCACACCGACGCATCCCGCCGGGAAAATTTTTCATTATGACACTTCCAGCGCGCACACGCTCTGTGCCCTGGTGGAACGTCTTTCCGGCATGCCGATGCTCTCCTATCTCAAGGAGAAGTTGTCTGTACTCGGTTTTTCTGAGGATTCCTACATGCTCCGCGACCCGTTTGGCGTGTCTATGGGAGGCAGTGGACTTGTAGCAACGCCCATGGATCTGTTAAAATTCGGATATTTTTTATCCCATCACGGGAATGTATGTGGCAGGCAGCTGTTATCAGCGGATTACCTTAAAGCTGCGACCTCAAATCTCACCGATACCCGGATGACTGCACCGGTGTTAAGCGAGGCATGCGGATATGGTTATCAGATCTGGCAGAACCAGAAAGGCGGCTACGTCTGCTATGGGATGGGCGGTCAGCTTGCCATTATCCTGCCCGACTATGACCTGATCTGTGTCACCACCGCGGATACCCAGGGGATTGGTGGCGGCAATCAGCTGATTTACGATGCGCTCTACGAAGAGATTCTTCCTTATATAGAGAGGGAACCGCTTCCACATACCGCGCACATGCTCACACTGCAAAAAGAGTTGGAACATCTCTCCATCACTCCGCTTGCCGGAAGCAATTGTGAGAAAGATGCCTCTCTTCTTCTCGAACGTTACAGCGATAAAGTTTATCATTTTGCAGATAATATCCAGGGCTTTGGCAACATGTATCTGACCTGCGCCGATACAGCTCCATCTGCGTTGACCAAAAAAGACTCCTGTCATGGCGGAATCCTTCATTTTACAATGCACGGTCAGGATTATGAATTGAAATTCGGTTTTGACGAACTGATCTGTGATACGTTTCCGCATTACGATATGAAATGTGCCACCAGCGGCTTATGGCTTTCAGAAAATACATTGTATCTGAAGTCCCATATCATCGACGCCTATGTCGGCTCGGTCCATATGGAATTTGCTTTTGGCGAACGGGATGTCACTGTTTTTCTGAAAAAACAGGAGGAAAGTCTGTTTGCAGAATTTCAGGGGCACCTCTACGGGGAATTGGAACAATAACTATCCCATGAGATATATGCAGGCAGACCAACAGCCAAAGATATTTGGACAACGAAAAACCTCCTACCCAATCATTGGGTAAGAGGTTTTTATGTACCTATTATTCTGGCTGTTTACCGATGTATGCTAAGATACCACCGTCAACATAAAGGATATGTCCGTTCACTGCATTGGATGCCTCAGATGCAAGGAACACTGCTGGTCCCTGAAGCTCTTCCGGTTTTAACCATCTGTTTGCAGGTGTTTTTGCACAGATGAACTGGTCGAATGGATGTCTGGAACCATCTGGCTGTTTCTCACGAAGCGGTGCAGTCTGTGGAGTCTCAATGTAACCAGGTCCGATACCGTTACACTGGATGTTGTACTGACCATACTCAGAACAGATATTCTTGGTGAGCATCTTTAATCCACCCTTTGCAGCTGCGTATGCAGATACAGTCTCACGTCCAAGCTCGGACATCATAGAGCAGATGTTGATGATCTTACCATGACCTTTTTTGATCATGCTCGGGATAACTGCCTTAGATACGATAAACGGTGCGTTTAAGTCTACATCGATCACCTGTCTGAACTGGGCAGCGGTCATCTCTGTCATCGGGATACGTTTGATGATACCTGCGTTATTTACAAGAATATCAATCACACCAACCTCTTTTTCAATCTGTGCAACCATTGCATTGACAGCTTCCTCGTTGGTTACGTCACATACATAGCCGTGTGCTTTGATACCTTCCTCAGCATATGCAGCAATTCCCTTGTCTACTAATTCCTGTTTGATATCGTTAAATACGATGGTTGCGCCTGCCTTTGCATATGCAGATGCAATTGCAAAGCCGATTCCGTAAGATGCACCTGTTACAAGTGCCACTTTCCCCTCAAGTGAAAAATTGTTTGTAAATGACATTTTCTTCTCTCCTTCTTTTTTATTATAAAGTCACACCCTGCTTAAAAATCGCCATATCGTGGAAGCCAGCTTCCTCGCTGCATACCTTCTTGCCGGATGCAACTTCTAATACATAGTCAAATAATTTCTTACCGGTCTCCTCTAACTCTGCGTCCTCCACGAGAACACCTGCGTTAAAGTCGATCCAGTTTTTCTTTTTGCCAGCCAATGTGCTGTTGCTGAAAATCTTTACCGTTGGTACCGGTGAGGCAAACGGCGTGCCACGTCCAGTGGTAAATAATACAATATGAGCACCACTTGCTGCCAATGCCGTGGACGCAACCAGGTCATTACCCGGTGCAGAAAGCAGATTAAGTCCTGCCGTCTCCACGCGCTCTCCATAAGAAAGGACACCTTTTACCGCCGCACTTCCTGACTTCTGCGTGCAGCCTAAGGACTTGTCCTCCAATGTGGAGATACCGCCCTTCTTATTACCAGGTGAAGGGTTCT
>CAVCFM010000359.1:0-5412 GCA_963601305.1 bacterium
ATGCAAAGCTTACCGGATAGGTTGCCGGTGAAGGATGTGCATTCGACTCATTATGATCGTCAACGAAATCATAGCCATAACACTGGATCGCATTTGCAAATGCTGCATTTGGAAGGGCAACCTTTTTGCTGCTTCCAACGATAGTACCTTCTTCTGGTCCGCCAAGTTCTTCCGCAGTTTCCCTTGCAATCTGGCTGGTAATGATATTCCTTGTTCCTACCATGGAAGCAAGCACATCAAGGGTCAGCATTTTTGCATGCTCAATGGCTTCTGGTGGAAGATTTTCATATTTAAGTGATACGGCTGTTTTTGCGATCTTCTTAGCTATTGTTTCCATAATTCTCCTCTTCTGCGTTACTTCTTTTGATTCATCGGAGAATAAGCTGTAACGCTGGCTCTGTTCTAGGATTCCCCGCTGAAATTTGAATTTATTATATGCAACCCGGTTCGCTTACAAAAGGACATCTGTCCTGAATGCTGTATTAAATGAATAAGTTTATAATCTGATCACATGTCAGTGCAAAGCTGTCCATGCTGGTATATTCCTCCGGGCAATGGCTCTTTCCACCAATACTTGGCATAAATATCATGCAGGTATCCACAATTTCGGAATAGGCTTTTGCATCATGACCGGCCCAGCTGAACAATTCCATTGAATTAGGCATATTAAGCGAACGCAATTCATTTACCAGTTTTTCTGCAAAGAGTACTCTCGGCGTATAAATTTCCTGAGTAATATCAACCCCTACACCATATTTTTCGTTGAGGGATAAGGCATACGCTTTCATTTCGTCCTTTATCGCCAGGGCGAGTTCATCTTCTTCTGCGCGAAAATCAAATACAATAGATGTTTTGCCGGCGATGACATTATGGATATTCGGAGAATTCTGGATGCGTGCTACCGTCGTTACGGCTTTTCCGTTATGCACCTGACCAACTTCCCATGCTTTGAGGATAAAATCAGAGGCAGCCACCATTGCATCTTTTCGTACACTCATAATTGTTGGCCCGGCATGGTCTGACTCGCCAGAAAAGTCAATGAAAAGTCTGCCAATTCCGACAACGCCTTTTACGATGCCGATATCTTTTTGTGCAGCTTCCATAACGCCGCCTTGTTCCACATGCACTTCATAGAAACGCTGATAGTAATCCCTTGCCCATCCATTATCTGTTCCAAAAGTAATCCCTTTAAATAGAGGACAGTCTCTCTGCAGATCCTCAATATTTTTTCCATCAATATTCCGGAATTGCCGGCATTCTTCTACAGATAAATTGCCTGTCATAAAACGTCCGCCAAAATATCCCTTTTGACAGATTGCGCCTTCCTCGTCTGCCGTGGCAAGCACTTCGATCGGATATTTCGGAATAATGTGATTCTCGTGAAGCATAGAGATCAGTTCAAGTCCGACTACAATCCCGGCAACACCGTCATAAGCGCCAGCATTCACCACGCTATCTATATGTGAGCCGATTCCGACTGGCTTTTCTGTTGAACTACCCGGATTATAATTTCCGATGAGATTTCCAAAGGTGTCCATGCGAACCTTCATTCCCATTGACTCCATCTCATCCCGGATGTAACCGACTGCTTTCACCCAGGCATCTGAAAATGTTAATCTTGTTATTTTACCCGGTTCTGATGTAAAGCCAGCAATCCGGTCGATTCTTTGTTTCATACGCTCTTTGTTTGCATGTAATTCCATCGCATAGTCCTCCTCGTATCATATCTTCTACTCATAGCATTTCAAAATAGATGCAGATCCTTTTTTTATATATAGCTCTTTGTTTTCATATATTATGGTTCCGTTCAGAATAGTGGCTGCAACTTCATAATGCATGGGTATTCCATCATAAATGACCGCCGCATCCTTACATTTGATATGTAATTCATTTTTATTGAATATATGTGGCTGCTCTAATTTGCGGACAATACAGATATCGCCATCAAAACCTGTGGTAAGCTGACCTTTTCCTGGTAAATGAAATATATCTGCCGCCCTCTTTGAAAAACAATCCGCGATCGTGGCATAACTGATTTTTCCCTGGGCATGCAGATTTAACAGAATTGGAAGGGTCATTTCCAGTCCGTAAAGCCCATCTACAGAATCCCAGATGTCATCTCCGTTTCTGCATTTTTCTTCAATCGTGTATGGTGCATGATCTGATCCTGTAATATCAAATTTTCCGTTTGCATACAGAGATACCATCTTGTCTACGGATTCCCTCTTGCGGAATGGTGGTTTCATACGTCCAAATACACCAAAATCCTTCATCTGGCTCATATCAAAATTAAGGTATTGTGCACAAGTTTCTGCATAGATTGGATAACCTTCTTTTTTCGCTTCCATGATGAGACGCATGCTTAGTGGACTGCTGACATGTGCGATAATAGTTCGGCATCCGGTTGTCATTGCTGCGCTGATCGTAAGTCCGACAGAACGTACTTCTGCTTCTTCCGGACGTGACAGAATAAATCCAAGCAGCTTTGACGGATATTTCTTTTTCATTTTGGGCACCAGTTCATCAATCATTTCCTGGCTTTCACAATGCACGGTTAGTGTACGTCCCGTGGGTACGACTGCCGACATAATATTGACCATGTCATCATATGTTTCTGCACACATACCATAAAATTCTTTTTCACGTCCCTTGACAGGAGCCATCTGGAAAGTTTTAAAGCCAATTGCCCCCAACTCTGCCAGTCTTGGAATCTGGTCTAAATTATCAAATCCAGCAGCACCGTATAGTCCGAAATTGATTGCTCCGTCCCGTGTCACTTCCTCCATTCTGCGAATAAAATTTTCTTCATTAAATGCAGGCTTTGCGCACCCGGGCATTTCAAGTATCGTTGTAATTCCGGAACAAGCAGCAGCCTGTGAACCTGTATAAAAATCTTCCCGGTATGAGAATTCTCCTCCGCGGATATGAACATGTGTATCTATCATTCCAGGAAACACGATACAGCCCGTTGCATCATAGCAGCATCCGCAGGGGGGTAATTGTTCTGGCTGCCGGCAGATCTGTGTAATCTTTCCATTCCGGATAGCGATATCAGCGTAAAATTCTCCTTCTGGCGTGATGCAAAGTCCATTTACGATATTGATATCTGTATTCATTTGAACCCTCCTATTTGCGTTCCATATGGATTGCGCTAACTGGACAGATCTGGGAACAAAGTCCGCATCCATCACAAAGCTGCGGATCATTTACAGCTTTCCTGTCTACAATACACATTGCGCCGAAACCGGTATCTGCACAACTCGGTACGCATTTTTCGCAGCCGATACATTTATCCGTATCGACGACAGCTCTCAGACGGTACGCTCTGCTTAAGTTGATCTGTTGTGTGATATATGGCAGGGTTTTTCCGCGAAAATCCTCTATCGTCTCAAATCCTTTACTTTCCATATAATTCAGGAGACCCTCCGTCAATGGATTGATGATATCATACCCGTTTTCCATGACTGCGGAGCATACCTGAACCGTTTGTGCACCAGCGGCTATAAATTCTGCCGCATCATGCCAGGTGTAACAGCCACCGGTTGCAGATATCGGAAGTCCCGTTGCGGCTGCAAGCTGTGCAACACACCGGAGAGCAATTGGGCGAAGTATTTTTCCACTTGCCCCTTGAAATGCACTCATTCCGTCCACAGCAAACTTTGGAATAAAAGTGTCCAGGTCAATTCCCGGCAATGCGCTCATTGTGTTAATCGCTGAAATAGCCTTTGCGCCGGCTTCTTTTGCAGCAAGTCCCCGGCTTGGAAGATCTACTGTCAAAGCTGTGAGTTTAGGAACAACTGGTTTGCTGGTCTGGGATACAACCCAGTCGGTGACCATTTTAATCTTTTCCGGATCGGCTCCAAGAACCGCTCCGCAGCCGCTTTCCGCCTGTCCATGGGAACAGGATAGATTGAGTTCAAATCCATCTGCCCCTGCCTGGTCAAAAATTCTGGTAAGCTCTTTCCATTCTTTTTCTTCCAGCACGTCTGTATGCATCAGACTCATAAATACAGCATGTTCCGGGAAGCGGCTTTTTAGCCATTCGATTCCTTTCGCCCAGCTTTCAATATTCTTCGGTGAACCTATCTCAAAATTGGTAAATCCCAGGATTTTGTTTCCATCCTTAATGGTATTGATTCGCGGATTTACATTCTTTTTTGTAAATCTTGGTGTATATTGAATGGTCTTCATCATAGCGCCACCCCAGCCCTTATCAAAAGCTCTTGCTACGATTTCCGGTGTTGCAGATGGTGGGGCTGATGCAAGCATAAATGGATTAGGCATATCTATTCCAACAAAATTTGTTTTTAATGTCACACTCATAATTCCGAACCTCCTACTTATCTGTTTGTTCACATTATGCCGATACCGGTCTCCGTTCAAAAGGACATTTGTCCTTATCTCTTTGAATCAGGTTAAAAATTCTTATTGCCTTGTTAGCCGCCTGGCATATGTTATTCGGCAGGTGCAGCCTTGACTTTCCGCCGTTTCCATGCTAATCTTAGGGAAGTCAGTGATATGAAAACACGATGAAAAAGAGAGTACATGTGTGGAAACTCTACAGAGAATTCCCCAGTCGATGTCCGGCATCGTTCCGCAGCCGCGGAGGGATGGGGCAGATGACTTGCTGTGAGGGGATGAGTGAAAGGGCATGGAAGATGGCTTTGGAGTGGCAGTGCTGAACAGATGGAAGGATGTGGCGTAAGAGCCTGCATACTTTCACAGATAAGTGCTGACGGGAATCGCCTGTTACAGCGGTAGAGAGACCTGTTGATGCGATAGCATGGCAGGTGAATAGAAGTGGTACCACGGGATAGTAGTCTCGTCTTCTGCGGCAGTATTGCCGGGGAGACGGGACTTTTTTTAAGGAGGAAATTATGAGCAAAGAGAAGTTTTACATGACAACAGCGATTGCCTACACATCCGGCAAACCGCATATTGGAAACACGTATGAGATCGTACTTGCGGATGCGATCGCAAGATATAAGAGATTAGAGGGATACGACGTATATTTACAGACCGGAACCGATGAGCACGGTCAGAAGATCCAGGAGAAAGCCGAGAAAGCCGGCATTACACCGAAGGAGTATGTAGACAAGGTGGCAGGTGAGGTAAAACGTGTCTGGGATCTGATGAACACTTCCTATGACAACTTTGTCCGTACCACCGACGAGGATCATGAGACTCAGGTTAAGAAGATTTTCAAAAAGTTATACGATCAGGGAGATATCTACAAGGGAGCATACGAGGGTCTGTACTGCACACCATGTGAGTCCTTCTGGACAGAGTCCCAGCTTGTGGATGGAAAATGCCCGGACTGCGGCAGAGAGGTACAGCCGGCAAAGGAAGAGGCATATTTCTTTAAGATGAGCAAATATGCAGATCGTCTGATTGAGCATATCAATACCCATC
>CAVCFM010000360.1:0-3408 GCA_963601305.1 bacterium
CGCTTTGCCAGCGCCAAGGTTGTCTCATAATCATTGTGCCCTCCGCCATAGGAATTGCCATCGGAATCGTACGGGTCTACCCACAATTTCAGCCGGACATAATTCGCTCCGTTGTCATTTAAAATCTCGAGTGCATCCCCTTCGGTTCCATCTTCATCGTAATATTTTGCACCCAGTTCCTCCAACATCTCAAGCGTTGATACATCCACGCCCCGGATGAATTCATCATTCGTTGTACCATCAGATGCTGCCACGCTTGCCGTATCCGGCACCCCCGCGATACCTGCAGCCATCACCATTGACAGTCCCATTGCCAGTAACCTTTTCGTTGCTTTCATTTTTACCTCCTTCTTTACATGTTTACCCTTTTACGCCTCCTGCTACCAACCCTCCTTGTATATATTTTTGTAGTAACATAAAAACTACCATAATAGGTAACGAAGATAATACCGCAGCCGCTGAGAACAATGTCCAGTGTGCTGCAAACTGGTCCGAGATAAACGACTGGAGCCCCAATGCCAGCGTCATATTTCTCGGATTCTGTAAAAATACGGAAGAAATCACGTATTCACTGTATGTCGCGATAAAAGAAAACAGAAAAATAACTGCCATCTGCGGCGCTGCAAGCGGAAGTATGATCCTGTAAAATACTTTAAAATGTCCCGCTCCATCTACCATTGCCGCCTCGTCGAGTTCCTTTGGGATCCCGTCGATATAAGATTTTAACAGCCATATATTAAATGCACTTCCCCCGGCAAGTACCAAAATCAACACCGGGATGCTGTCCACCAGCCCAAACTTGTAAATCAGAATATAATATCCCGATATCGCCATGCTGTTAGGGAACACCTGCAGTACAAGCAATGTCATAAGCCCGTATTTTCTCCCTGTAAAACGCATCCTTGCAAATGCATATGCCGCCAGCGACGTGAGCGCCAGCTGGATCAATGCCACAAAAAAACACATTTTAAGGGAATTTAGCACCCATCTCACAAAATTAGTCTTCTGGAACAGATCCACATAATGTTCGACGCTCAGTTTTTTCGGGAAAAGAGACGATAAGAAGAAGCTGTCTCCCGCCGAAAAAGACGACATCACGATCCACACCGCCGGAAAAAGCACAAGGATCATCGTAATCCAGATGACAATCCGGCTCACCCACAGGCTCCGTCTGTCCGAAGGTTTCAGTCTCTCTTTGTACTTGTGCTCCATCTCAGTCAACCTCCTTAAACGAGCCGGATAAATTCATATTGATCAATGTAATCGTTCCGACGATCAAAAATACCAGCACAGAAAACGTCGCCGACAGATCGTACCGGTTCGACCAGGTCGTCATCTTATACACGGTACTGGCAAGGATATCCGTGTACCCAGCGAACTGATTGGTGGTTCGCGCCGGTCCACCTTCCGTGATCATGTAGATATTACCAAAGTTGTTAAAGTTCGCCGCAAAGGACGATATGATAAGCGGAATGGAAAGCTTCGTCACAACCGGGAGCGTAATCTTTTTAAAACACTGGAATTTTGTCGCCCCGTCTATTTTTGCAGACTCGTAATATTCCTGCGAGATGGACTGCAGACCGCCCAGACACACATTCATCATATACGGAAAACCAAGCCATATATTGACGATAATGATTCCGGTTCTCGCCCAGAACGGGTCTGTCAGCCATGGAATATCTGCACTGATGCCAAGAGCGTGGAGCATATTGTTGATTCCGCCATATTTTTCGTTCAAAAGTCCCTGCCATGCAAGGATCGCAATCGTGGACGGAAGCGCCCACGGAACGATCAGGATGGACTTATAGATTTTTGACTCCTTCATATGCGGATTGTTGAGCAGCACCGCAAGTATCATACCCATGGCGTAGGAGCCCGCGGTGCTGATGATGGCAAAGCACACCGTCCACCCCAGCACCGGGAAAAATACGCTCTTGATACTTCCCGAAAGCACCTCGATATAGTTGCTCCATCCCACAAACTCATAGTTTTCAAGATGGTACATGTTGTAATTGGTAAAGGATATCACTACCGTATAAACAATCGGCAATATCGTCACAGCGACAATGGATAAGAGCGCCGGCAACAGGTAGGGATATGCCCTTAAGTTGTCATTCTTTTTCATCTTCTCACTACTTTCCGGAATTCATCAGATCAATGGCCTCTTCCAACTGGTTCACAACGTTCGTTCCCATCTCCTCCGGCGTCAGTTCGCCCTCAAACATGCTTCTGACATTGTTGGTGTAGATCGACCAGAGCTGGCTTAGTTCAGATACTGACGGCATCGGCTCTCCCTGATTGATCTGTGCGATAAATTCTTTGGATACCGGGTCATTCTGGATCTGCTCGTCTTCCTGCTCAGAGAGTTTCGCAGGGATGCGGTCGCCGACCTCATACATATCGAGCGCTCCCTCGTCGATCAGATACATGATAAAATCCCATGCCATCTCCTGTTTTTCGGATTTTGCACTCACGAAGCTCACCTGCGTTCCCACCGGAGTCACAAATGCGTTTCCGTGGAAGGTAGGCATCTGTGCCACGGCAAACGGTGTCCCGGCAGACTCAAATCCATCGATATCCCACGGGCCGCCGATAAAAAATGCCGTCTCGCCATTCTGGAAATTGCTGCGGGCAATATCCGCCGTCACATCCGACGACACATAGCCGTAGTCCGCATACAGAGAATTGATAAATTCATATGCCTGCACTGCCCCATCATTTGCAAGACCGATGTCCGTCACATCGTATGCTCCGTCTTCATATTTAAATATGTAACCGCCACAGGCGCGTAAAAATCCCAGGTCATAATAGATGCTGGTGGAGTCAAACTGGATACCGCCCACATCTCCCGCCATTTCCACAAGCTCCTCCCATGTCTCCGGCACTTCGGTCACCTTATCGGTGTTATAGAATAAAGTCACTGTCTCCACCGCCAGCGGTGCAGCCACTCTTTTACCGTCCACATAGCACGCCTGTATCGCAGCACTGGAAAAATCTGCATCGTCATATAAATCCTCCGGTGTCTCCGCCGCAAGCCCCGCATTGACATAGTCCGCCAGCTGGTCATTCGGAATTCCGACAACTGCATCCGGACCGGACGCACTGTTTGTCGCCTGGGCAAATTGCTGCACATCCGGCGATTCATGCATCACCTCTACCTTGTGCCCGGTCTCCTCTGCCCATTTGTCCGCGTACTCCGCGATGGTATCCGTCTCCACTTCCATATTGGTCCATATCACAAGCGTGTCCGCATATGCCCCGGAACTGCCACAGCCGCTCAATACCCCAAGTGTTGCTGCCGCCGCAAGTCCACAAACTATCTTCCTGTTCATAATTCCCCTCCTACATGTTTTTTATCTCCGTCAAAGCCGGGTTCGCATTGCCCCCGGCATCAAACAACGCCTGATT
>CAVCFM010000361.1:0-5035 GCA_963601305.1 bacterium
CTCGAAGTCTACCGGCGGCACGGGACTGGGGCTTGCGATCGTCAAACATATCGTGGCGCAGCACGATGCACAGATCACGTTAGAGAGCGAAGAAGGGGTCGGAACAAAGATTACCGTGATATTTTAGAAAAAAATGAGGCAAAGGGAGAATTTTATGGTACAATAACCTGATGACGAAAAATGTAACAAAAAAAGGGGAGGAGAGAGAAAGTGTTTTCCATATCCGACATAAAAGAAGAGGCATATCCTGCGACATACCGCAAGGGAAAGGAGATTTTTGAGACCGGCGGGGTCTTAGAGATGGCATATGATATCTATATGGAGCAGGAGCTGCCCATGGCAGAGATTTCGGCGAAAGTCCGCGGACGGGAGCAGGATTTTTATCAGGTAGATTTGACGGTAGATGAGGAGTTTGCAGATATTTCGAGCTGCAAATGCAACTGCGAGGCGTTTTATAATTATGAGGGGTTGTGCAAGCATTGTGTGGCGGCGCTGTTTGCCTATGTGAACCGCAGGCAGGCGAGGGAGATATTGGGTGCCAAGTCCGGCGGCGGGGAGATGGAGACACCGGAGGAAGTTCCGATGATGAAGACGGAGGCTGCTTTCAAAAATCTTTTGAACCGCTATTCGCTGCGGGCAGGTGTGACGTACCTGATCCCGGAGCAGATATATGGAAAAGTAGAATTAGAACCCTATTTTAAAATGGATTATGGCTATGCGGTGGTCGAGTTTAAAATTGGTATTGAACAGAAGTATGTGTTAAAAAATATTTCTGCATTTTTGCATTCGATTGCACAGAACGAGAAAGTACACTACGGGAAAAAACTGGATTTCTATCACAATCGCCAGGCGTTTACCGAACATACATGGGATATCATACAGTTTTTGCAGCAGCAGGAGGAGGACAAGCGCAGACAGAGCCAGTTTCACGCCTACTATGCATATACCGGCAGCTACGAGCGCACGATGGAATTGGATGAGCTTGGCATTGACCGCTTTTTTGCCGCGATGGGAACGGAACCGTTTTCGGCGGAAATCGGGTTTGAGGAACCGTTTATGTACCGGATGGCGCAGATAGAGCGGAAGCCGGAGCTGATCTTAAAGGCGGGAGCTTCGGGAGCGTTCCTGTTTTTGGAGGATCTGCATGTTATCCGTGGCAACAGCTATTACTACTTCTATGAAAATGGAGAGATTTTCCGTAGCACGCGCGAATTAAAGTCAAAAATGTCCGACTTTTTTGACTATCTGGACAGACAGGCGGGGGGGCAGACCTATATTGCAGCGGAGGAGCTGCCGATGTTCTGCCGGGATCTGCTTCCACTGTTGCGGGAGCATTTTTCCCTGCACACGGAAGGCTTTGACGAGAGCCTGTATGTGCCGCCGAAGCCGGAATTCGAGTTATATCTGGACAAGCAGGACAATCAGACCGTCGGTGCGAAGCTGATGGTGGTCTACGGACAGGACAAGTACAATGTGCTGGAAAAAATCGAGCCGGGAGAAGTCCGTGACATCTCGGAGGAGGCGCGTTTCAAAAGTCTGGTGGAGCCGTATTTTAACGGCTACGATCTGACGCATACCATCTTTGTGCTGAGCAAGGATGAGGATCTGCTCTATCAGCTTTTATCCGGCGGATTACAGCGTCTGTCGGATTATATGTCGATCTACACGTCAGAGGGATTCCGCGGGATGCGTGTGGTATCCTCCCCGGCAGTGTCGGTGGGCGTATCGTTAAAGAGTGATCTGCTGGAGTTAAGCCTGCACTCTGAGACGATGCCGCCGGACGAGCTGGCTTATATTCTGACGAAGTATGACCGCAAGAAAAAGTATATCCGCTTAAGGAACGGCGATTTTCTGGATATCCGGGACGACGGGCTTGGACTGTTGGCGGAAGTCAGTGCAGATCTGCATCTGACAGAGGCGCAGTTGAAGCGTGGCAGGACAAATGTACCCAAATACCGCGCAATGTATCTGAATGCGGCACTTAAGAACAACCAGCTGCTCTCCATCGATAAAAACAAGGAGTTTAAAGGGATTGTCCGTGGCATGAAGACTATTGAGGACAGCGACTTCGAGGTGCCAGAGGAATTGCGCAATGTGATGCGCAGCTACCAGAAGAATGGCTTCCTCTGGCTTAAGACACTGCGGGAAAATGGATTTGGCGGCATCCTGGCAGACGATATGGGACTAGGAAAAACTTTGCAGGTTATCAGCCTTCTGCTGGCGGAGCAGCAGGAATGGGAGAGCGGCGGGAGGGAAATGCGGCGCAGCCTGATCGTCTGCCCGGCATCGTTAGTCTATAACTGGCAAAAGGAGATGGAGCGCTTTGCCCCGCAGCTTAGGACTGTGCTTGTGACCGGCTCTGTGCCGGAGCGCGAGCAGATCATCAAAAACAGCAGCGAGGGAGAGGTTCTCATCACTTCCTATGATCTGTTAAAGCGCGACGCGGATGTCTATAAGGACATGGTTTTTGCAATCCAGGTCATTGACGAGGCGCAGTATATCAAGAACCCGGGAACCCAGGCTGCAAAGGGCGTCAAGAAGATTACCGCAGCGTTTAAGCTTGCACTGACGGGAACGCCGATAGAGAACCGGCTCAGCGAGCTGTGGAGTATTTTTGATTATCTGATGCCGGGATTTTTGTACACTTATCAGCGGTTCCGGGAGGAGATTGAGATCCCGATCGCGGCAAATGGTGATGCGAACAAGATGGAACGTTTACAGCGGATGATCCGCCCGTTTATTCTGCGCAGATTAAAGGGCGAGGTGTTAAGCGATCTTCCGGAAAAATTAGAAGAAAATGTATATGCGAAGCTGCAGGGAGAGCAGTTGACTCTCTACGAAGCGCATGTGCAGAACTTAAAACAGATGTTAGACCAGAAATCAGACCAGGAGTTCCGCAAGGAAAAGATCCAGATTCTGGCGGAGCTCACAAAACTGCGCCAGATATGCTGCGACCCGGCATTGCTGCTGGATGAATACCGCGGTGGTTCGGCAAAGACGCAGATGTGCATGGATCTGATCGCGGGCGCGACAGCCAGCGGACACAAGGTGCTTTTGTTCTCACAGTTTACATCCATGTTAGAGCGTCTGGCAGCGGAGTTAAATAAGGCAGGAATCGCCTATTACATGTTGACCGGAAGTGTCGGCAAGGAAAAGCGCATGCAGATGGTCGAGAGCTTCCAGAACGATGATGTGCCGGTATTCTGTATCTCGCTTAAGGCGGGCGGAACCGGATTGAACCTGACCGCAGCCGACATTGTCATCCACTATGACCCGTGGTGGAATGTGGCGGTGCAGAATCAGGCGACAGACCGTGCGCACCGCATCGGGCAGAAAAATGTGGTGACGGTGTACAAGCTGGTATCCGAGGGAACCATCGAGGAGAAGATTGTCGATATCCAGAACCGCAAAAAGCTGCTGGCAGAGCAGGTGTTAGAAGGCGAGGGAATGGACTCCGTCAGCTTCTCCCGCGAGGAAATCATGGAGCTTTTGGGCTAAATTGTATCTTTTTCCGTACAATCACAGGCTTTTTACTAAATTCAATTGACAACTGGTAAAGGGGTACGCTATAGTGATTAGACAACATCGGCGCAAGCCGTAATAGCGGGATCCGTGAGGGAGTAGTTCGCGTGAAGACGTGATTTGTCAACAGACCGGCCAAGTGCCTGGCAAATCTTAAAGAATGAGACTCATGTGTATATTTGTATTTTTTTCCGTATCAGGGGAAGAATGAAGTATACGCATCGGGTCTCTTTTTGTATCATACGAAAGGAAGGAATTTTTTATGGCACTATTTATTGAATTGTTTTTGATGGGAATCGGTCTTGCGATGGATGCGTTTGCGGTTTCTATCTGTAAGGGACTTGCCATGCGCAAGGTCAACAAGAAACAGGCATTTGTCATCGCCCTGTTTTTCGGAGGATTCCAGGCGTTGATGCCGTTTATCGGATGGGTTCTGGGAATCCAGTTTGAGCAGTATATCACGAGCATTGACCACTGGATCGCATTTATCCTGCTGGGCTACATCGGCGGTAAGATGATCGTGGAGTCGGTAAAACCGGAAGAGGATGAGGAGGTTGCCGAGATGGACCCGCCTCTTGATATCAAGGAAATGTTCATGCTCGCTATTGCGACCAGCATCGATGCACTGGCAGTCGGAATTACCTTTGCATTTCTGGATTACCCAATCGTGGAGGCAATTTCCGTGATCGGAATCACCACATTTTTCGTCTGTATTGGCGGTGTGTATGTGGGAAATTTCTTTGGAAATAAGTACAAGAATAAGGCAGAGTTTGCCGGCGGTCTGATCCTGGTATTGCTTGGAGTGCGTATCCTGCTGTCACACCTGGGAATTATTAATTTCTAACACGTTTTTATGCCGGATAATGTCCGGCAGATAAGTAAGCATTATTAATTACAAGGGATAAAGGAGAGATAGTTATGTCTGAGATTTTGTGGGCAGTTATATTGCTGGTAGTGGGCTTTGTGCTTTTGATAAAGGGAGCTGACTTTTTTGTGGAGGGAAGCTCTTCCGTGGCGAAAATGTTAAAGGTACCGTCGATCATTATCGGACTTACAATTGTTGCGATGGGTACCAGCCTTCCGGAGTGTGCGGTCAGCATCACTGCATCCATGACGGGCAACAATGCGCTGGCAGTCAGCAATGCAGTGGGCTCGAATATTTTTAACCTGATGGTTGTCTGTGGAATCAGTGCACTGTTTATGCCGCTTCTTGTGGATAAGAACACGCTAAAAAAAGAGTTTCCGTTTTCTATTGTCTGTGCAGTATTGCTTCTGATGTTAGGTGCGATTGGCATGTCACTGGGACATTTTGACGGAGTGATCCTTCTGTTTGTATTTGCAGGGTTTATGGTCTGGATGGTACGCTCTGCATTAAATGCGCGCGCGAATGCCTCTGACGACGAGTATGAGACATTGCCGGTATGGAAGTGCCTGGTATTTATCATCGGTGGTATTGCGGCAATCAAGATCGGCGGCGATTTCGTTGTCGATGGGGCAACCACGGTTGCAACAT
>CAVCFM010000362.1:0-3524 GCA_963601305.1 bacterium
TCTAAGAGTGTGGCAGGAGAGGCAGCTGTAACCGCAGCCAAGAGCGCAGCAGGAACAGCAGCGGTAAGCGGAGCAAGCGAGGCAGCTCAGACCGCAGCATATGAAGGCGCTAAGAGTGCAGCAGGAACAGCAGCAGTATCTGCAGCAGAGCAGACCAAACAGACGATCGCAAGCAGCATTGAGACTGCAACAGACAGTGGATACAGCCTTGTAACCGGTATGAAGGCATTGTCAGAGGGAACACAGAGCTTAGAGAACTCCATGCCTACACTGCTGGATGGAATCTCAAAACTTTATGACGGAAGCCAGACACTTGTCGGCAATAACACAACACTCAATGACGGTGTCAGCAAACTGGCAGACGGCGCAGATGATATCGCAGACGGTGTTGACCAGTTAAGTGATGGTGCACATCAGCTGGCAGACGGTATTGTCGAGTTCAACGAAGAGGGTATCGAGAAGATCTTAAATGCATATAATGGTGACATCGAACCGTTGGTAGAGCGTCTGCAGGCAGTATTAGATGCTGGAAAAGATTACGATACCTACACAGATAAAGCAGATGGCGTAAACAGCAGTGTGAAGTTCATCTACAAGACCGCAGCAATCAAGGAAGACTAAGAGTTATTTACTATAGATTGTATGCAAGCCACATGATATAATGGCAAAAGACGATGTGATAAAGGAGGTTGCAATGAACTGGATTGAGAATTTACTAATCCTGGCGGGTATATCCCTGGACATATTTGCAGCGATGGAATGTCAAGGCTCTTTGGTAGCCAAAATCGATAAAAAACAATTGACGATCATCTGCGGACTGGTGGCAGTATGGCAGATTGCAGCACTGGCAGTGGGACACTACCTGTCGGCACTCCTTTATTACAATGAACTGTCCCGGGATGAGCATTTTGTGGGACTTGTAATAGCAGCGATCATATTCTTCGGGCTGGGTGTCCGTCTGATTGTCAAGGCGATCAAGAACGAGCGCATCCAGGAGCGCAGGGAGGATACATTTCAGATTAAGCGCTTTTTGCGGATGGCGATCATCACAAGCTTCTATTCGCTTTTTGCAGGAATTGCATTTGGATTCCTGGGAACGAATGTGGCATTGATGCTGGTTTTGGGGGTCTGTCTGACGATCGCGTTTGTGATCATGGGAATGTATACCGGTTATCATCTTGGCTTTGTGCATAAGACCAAGGCGTATATCGGCGGCGCGGTGCTCTTGTGGATCGCAGGCATTGACGTGATCGTGCGTTATATTATGTAACAGGTGATACGGGCTGTCATATTTTTATCTGGTGAATGATGGGGGATTCATCCGATAGAAGTATGGCAGCTCTTTCTTTTTGACGATTTTTGCCGAAACATGTTACAATGAGCGCAAGTGAGTCGACACGCTTGCGTGATTGAGGCGTGCCCGATGTGGCAAAAATGAAAACGGTATGGTGAGATAACGATGAAAATATTATTAGTGGCGATCAATGCAAAATACATTCACTCCAATCTGGCGGTATACAGCCTGCGTGCCTATGCGAATGCATACAAAAAAGCAGAGCTGCCGGTTACGATTGAAATCGGCGAATACACGATCAACAATCAGGTGGAGGATATCTTGGAGGGCATCTACAAGGCGAAGCCGGACGTACTTTGCTTCTCCTGCTATATCTGGAACATTGCCTATGTGACGGAATTGATGGAAGAGTACCATAAACTGTGCCCGGAGACTCCAATCTGGGTGGGCGGACCGGAAGTGTCTTATGAGGTGACCTCGTTTTTGCAGGAGCATCCGGCGGTGACGGGTGTGATGATCGGCGAGGGAGAGCAGACTTTTTTGGAAGTGGCAGAGGCTTACGGAGCCGGTAATTGTGGGGCAGAAGCGCTGGCGCAGATCCCGGGACTCGCATTTTGCCCGCGGAGAACAGCGCGTGAGGAGCGGAGAACAGCAGGCGAGGAACCGACAGCAGCGTGCAAAGGGGCAGATGATATCCGGTATACGGCGGAGCGCGAACCGCTTGATATGAGCAGAATCCCATTTTGCTATGATGAGATCTCTGATTTTAAAAACAGGATCATCTATTACGAGTCCAGCCGTGGCTGTCCGTTCCGGTGCAGTTACTGCCTGTCCTCGGTGGAAAAGAGGCTGCGCTTCCGGAGCCTGGATCTGGTCCGGGAGGAGCTGGCATTTTTTATAGAAAAAGAAGTGCCGCAGGTCAAATTTGTCGACCGGACATTCAACTGCAACCATGAACATGCGATGGCTATCTGGCAGTTTATCAAGGAACATGACAACGGGATTACGAATTTCCATTTTGAAATCTCTGCGGATCTGCTGCGCCCGGAGGAACTTGTGCTGATACGAGAGATGCGTCCGGGACTGATACAGCTTGAGATCGGCGTGCAGTCCACCAATCCGGCAACCATCACGGAAATACACCGGACGATGGAGCTTACGCGGTTAAAAGAAGTGGTACGTGAGATCCAGAAGGGCAACAATATCCACGAGCATCTGGACTTGATCGCAGGACTTCCGTTTGAAGGCTATGATACATTTGCAAGATCATTTGACGAGATCTATGCGCTAAAGCCAAACCAGCTGCAACTGGGCTTTTTAAAGGTGTTAAAAGGTTCTTATATGTATGAGCACGCCGGTGAATATGGACTCATTTACCGCAGCAGACCGCCCTATGAGGTGCTTCGCACCAACTGGCTGGATTTCTCAGAGGTGCTTAAGGTGCGCCAGGTGGAGGAGATGCTGGAGGTATACTACAACAGCGGGCAGTTTGAGATTACCATGAAGCTGTTGGAGAAGGCATACGAGAGCCCGTTTCGGATGTATCAGGAGCTGGGGGCGTTTTACGAGCGGAGGGGCTATTTTTCCATGAGCCATTCCCGCATCAGACGGTCTGAAATCCTGCTGGAATTTGCGGCGGAGCAGGAAGAAATTTCCGCGGATATGTCTGACATGCTGCGGGAGAGCCTGATATTTGACCTGTATTACAGAGAGAATATGAAGAGCCGCCCGGCGTGGGCGCCGGATGTCTCGGAGTGGAAGCAGCTGACAAGGAAATATTGCAAAAACGGAAAAATGACTCACGTGGAGCGGTTCCATTACCGTTTCCCGGAAAAACGGGTGCGCAGTATTGATGCCGTGCCGAAAAGAGAGGAACGGCCGTTATATGTCAGATTTGATTACGAGAGAAGAGACCCGTTAGACCATCAGGCAGAATGTTGTTATATCGAGGAGGAAGCGGACATAACATGTTAGAGAATTATGTGGTGATCGACCTGGAGATGACCGGGCTTGATGTGAAGACCGATGCCATACTGGAAGTGGGGGCAGTGCGGGTGCGTGGCGGCAGGGAAGTGGACTGTTATACGGCGATGCTTAACACCGGACGGACACTCTCGGATAAGGTGGTGGAATTGACCGGAATCACCCAGGAAATGGCGGATGCGGGGGCAGACCCCGAAACGGTCATGGAAGAGTATTTTGCTTTTCTCGGGGAAGATGTGCTGGTGGG
>CAVCFM010000363.1:0-2587 GCA_963601305.1 bacterium
AATAAAACTGCGCCACAGCCTTGGCAGGCCATCGCGCAGCGATTTTGTTCAATCGGGATTTGGTGATTTATTTTTAAGTCAGGAGGATAGATATGGCTGCTACAATTATTTATTTGGTAATCTCATTATTGGTTTCACTTATTTTTATCATACTTGGAATAAGGCAGTATAGGGCTGAAAAACCAGTAGCGATAAACACGGGAGAGAAACCACCTCGTGAAGGTGAGCTGATGAGTGTTGCTGAATGGAACCATAGACATGGCAGAAATTTTATTATTTTGGGTTGTATGCTTTTTATTACGTTATCAGTTGTGGCATATTTTATTGAAAAACTGGATGGCGTTGCGCTTCAGGTGGCTACGGTTATTTTTGTGATAGTGATATTTGCCGAGATAGCATGGGTTGCGTTTGAACATAACGTGATGAAAAAGAAAATGATAAAAAAATAGGCATTGCTCGCTTTGTGTCCCGTTTTTTGTGGTTTGCTATGTATGATGTTTTTGAAAGGAGGCCAAAAATTGTATGAACAAGATTATATCATGAGAATTATCAAAGAAACGGTAAGAACTATGCTCAAACTGTTATTTAATATTGATACCGAGTCACCGTCAGCGGAATTGCTGGAAGATACCGCGGATCAACAGACGCTAAATCAGATCCTTCATATGGTAGATGATGGGTCCATTAACGAGGCTGAGAACAAAATATACGAAATAACGGAAGACAGTCAAAAGGCTGATTTAAAAATTGCTTTGCTGTTTTACTCTTACTTAAATGAACAGTCCGATGAGTTTCTGGAAGAACACAACTATAGCAGAGATGAGATCAGATCCGGTTTGAAAGATGCTGCTGCAAGATATTGAGTTGATGAATTCACGGAGATGTTTTTATAATAGGCATGCAACTAATTTTATATATGTAAAGAGCTCAGTCAATTTGAGCTTGTAGAGTTGGTTTAAAATCAAAATTTATATTAGGAGTGTATCGACATGAAAGTGATGCTGACAAGTTCTCTTGGAGGTTCAAGTAAGGTGGCAGGGAAAAGAGTCTCCTCCGTACTAATAGAGAAAAATGGTTTGCTAGCCCAACTGAAAACAATGTGGCCACAAAATGCAAAAGTACTAATTATTTGTGCTGACCCCAGCGACCATGAAAAGAATGATAGTATATATACTTGCCTGAAAGAATCCTTTCCTATGAGTGGGCTGCCTGTTTCTTCCATTGAATTATGTGATGATAGGACACCAAATGTTGTGGATGATTTGACGTTTTTTCAGGTAATTGTACTAACTGGTGGACATGTTCCAACACAGAATCGCTTTTTCAAAAGCATACGGCTGAAAGAACGGTTATCAGACTACAACGGCATTGTTGTTGCATGGAGTGCTGGTTCCATGAACTGTGCAAACATTGTCTATGCTAGTCCAGAATTGGAAGGCGAGGCTATTGACCCACTTTTTGAGCGGTGGATATCGGGACTGGGAATCACAAATATTAACATTTTTCCGCATTATCAGAGTCTGAAAGACGATTATCTGGATGGACTACGCTTAATTGAAGATATAACTTTTACCGACAGCATGGGGCATGAGTTTATCGCATTGAATGATGGAAGCTATATCTTGATTGACGATGGACACGAAACTCTGTACGGTGAAGCATACATGATAAAAGATGGACAGTTATATCTGATTTGCAAAGATAACGAATCTCTCGTTTTAAATTAAAAACGTTTTTTTCAATGACATCTTGTTTGACGAGTTCTCGCGGTGTCCATCCGCGCACCACTCGTAGAAACATGCAGACTTGTGGAGGTACAAACTTTTGAAAATACATATCATTGGCTGCAGCGGTTCCGGAAAAACTTATCTGGCAAGTGCCCTCTCACAGAAATACCATATCCCTCATTTTGATCTGGATGATATCCAATGGGACAATACCGCTCAGGAATACGGAGTGAAAACGCCTCCCGAAAAAAGAAATGCGTTATTGCAGGAAATATTATCTAATAAAGATTGGATCATCGAAGGTGTCTATTACGCCTGGGTGCAGCAGAGTTTTGATGAAGCTGATATCATCTATGTTTTAGATATGCCGGGGTATTTATATAAACATAGGATTATCCTACGGTTTATAAAGCGGAAATTAGGAATACAACACGGCAAAAAAGAAACTTTGAAGTCGCTCTATCATCTTTTAAAATGGACCGACACTTTTCAGAATAAAAACCGAAAAGAAATTGAAAAAATCTTGGATAGATACGGTGACAAAGTGGTATGGCTCTCAAGTAAAAAAGAGGTACAAGCGCTAATAAATACCATACATTAATGGAATTTCTAAAACATACAGCTTACAATAAGCACGGAGGTTTTATGGCACTCTTTATCATTCCAACCATATTTTCACTCATCATGATAGTAAGCGGCTTTTTGTCTTGGAACTGTCCACTGTCCTGGGAAAGCAGAGACAGCCACTCCTACCCTCATTATGATGGCAAACCAGCTCTTCAAAATGCAGATATCTGGAATATATCACAGATACTTTACGGAAAAGTCCAATTTACCCTGGGACTGATCCACATATTATT
>CAVCFM010000364.1:0-3224 GCA_963601305.1 bacterium
GATGCGCTGGCGGATTACCTGGGCGACATGCTATCAGCATCGGACGATAAACGGCATGCAGAGCCAATATCTGCTTCGGACGATAAACGGCATGCCAAACAGATATCTGCTTCGGACGGTAAAATCCAAGCGGAACAGATCTGCTGTGGAAACGGCGCATCGGAACTGTTTGCGGCGATCGTACACGCCTGTCTGGCAGAAAAAAGAAAACAAAATGATACGCGCCCGGTGCGCACATTGATTCCAGTGCCATCATTTTTCGGTTATGAAAAAGCGGTGCAGATGGCTGACGGAGAAATTATCTTTTATCAGATGAAAGAGACGGACGGCTTTGCGCTGACCAGGGAAGTTATGGAGGCAGTTAACGAGGATATCGACTTGTTATTTCTGGCAAATCCAAACAACCCGGTGGGAAACCGCATTGAGCCGGAAGTGCTGCGGGAGGTGGCGGATAAGTGCCGGACATGTGGTGTCACCTTAATTATCGATGAATGTTTCCTTCCGTTTTGCGTGGATGGAGCGCACTACAGTTTTCTGCCGTATCTGAAGGAATATCCGAATGTCATAGTCGTGCGGGCGTTTACGAAGATATTTGCGATGCCGGGGGTGCGGCTCGGGTATCTTGTGTGCGCGGATGGGGAGCGCATGGCGCAGATAAAAAGACAGCTTCCAGAGTGGAATGTATCCCTGATGGCGCAGCGTGCCGGAGTGGCGGCGCTCGGTGAAAGCGGATATTTAAAAGAGACGGTAAATGTGGTGGAAAAGGAGCGCGGATTTCTCACCGGAGCACTGCGTGACTGCGGAATGAAGGTATTTCCTTCCGAGACAAATTTTCTGATGCTTTACACGAAAAGAAAACTGTATGAGGAACTGTTGGAACAGGAAATCCTGATTCGCGATTGCAGTAATTACAGAGGACTTGGCGAGGGTTACTACCGGGTTGCCGTAAAAAGCCATGCGGAAAATCTGGCGTTGCTTGATGCGATCAAACATGCCGGGCAGATCGTTTACCCAATCGCAGAGACGCAGAAAAAACAGATCGAGTATGTACTCCCGGGAGACATTGAAAAGCGCAGTTTTGAGATCATCGGCAGAGAATTAAAGGAGCAGAATCTCGTGATCCCGGACTGGCAGGAGAGAGTGACCAAGCGTGTCATACATACCAGTGCGGATTTTTCCTATGCGAGAACAATGTGTTATTCCAAAGATGCCGTGCAGGTGGCAAAACAGCTTTTGCGGGATGGAGCCGATGTCGTGACCGATACCAATATGGCACTGGCGGGGATCAACAAGCGGATACTGGCAAAATACGGCGGGACGGCGCACTGCTTTATGGCGGATGAGCAGATTGCAAAACTGGCAAAAGAGCATGGGACGACCAGGGCGACTGCTTCCATGGAATATGCAGCGACCATAGAAAAACCGGTGATCTTTGCAGTGGGAAATGCACCGACGGCGTTAATCGCACTGCATGAGATGTATCAGAAAAAAACTTACCGGCCGGCGTTTATCATCGGTGTTCCGGTGGGATTTGTGAATGTGGAGGCTGCAAAGGAGCTGATCTTAGAAACAGATATCCCCTATATTGTAAACCGCGGGAGAAAGGGCGGCAGCAATGTGGCTGCAGCGATCATAAATGCGCTGCTCTATGAACTGGATGCCGAAATGTAAGGCGTGTCTGTGACAGGGCACATGGATATGGAGATTTTATGAGATATGGATTTACGACGGGAAGCTGTGCGGCTGCGGCGGCAAAAGCGGCAGCGTACATGCTTTTGACCGGGAGGGAAAAAACAGAGATCACCATCGAGACACCGAAGGGAATCCCGTTTCACGCGGCGATCCTTGATCGTACAAGGTCTGAAAACCGGGTGAGCTGTGCGGTGCGAAAGGATGGCGGAGACGACCCGGATGTGACGACGGGGGCATTGATCTATGCGGCGGTTTCCATCGTATCGGAGACAAGAGAAGAGGAAACGCAGATCGTGATCACAGGCGGCGCTGGCGTGGGCAGAGTCACAAAGCCGGGATTGGACCAGCCGGTGGGAAATGCGGCGATCAACCATGTGCCCCGGGAAATGATAAATAAGGAAGTGACCGAAGTCTGCCGTTTGACAGATTTTACCGGCAGATTATCCGTAGAAATCTCCGTGCCGGGAGGTGAAGAGCTGGCGCAAAAGACATTCAACCCGAGACTTGGTATCGTGGGCGGGATATCCATTCTTGGCACCACGGGAGTCGTGGAGCCCATGAGCAGTCAGGCATTGCTGGATACGATTTATGTGGAACTGCGGCAGAAACGCGCACAGGGAAAAACATGTGTCGCCGTCTCGCCCGGAAATTACGGGCTGGATTTTATGAGACAGGCCTACGGATTTGATCTGGAGATGAGTGTCAAATGCAGTAATTTTATCGGTGATACCATTGATATGGCGCGCAAGCTCGGTTTTGAAAAGATGCTGCTTACCGGACATATCGGAAAGCTCGTCAAGGTATCCGGCGGGATCATGAACACACATTCCAGGGAAGGGGACTGCCGGATGGAGCTGATGGCTGCGGCGGCAATCCGCGCCGGTGCAACGACGGATGTGTCAAAGCAGCTTTTAGAGGCGGTTGCCACCGAGGAGGCAGTGCGGATCTTAAAAGAGGAAAAACTGGATGCGCCGGTCATGGAAATTTTGATGGAAAAAATCCATTTTTACCTGAAAAAACGTGCCGGAAGTGCTATGAATGGAAATGCAGCCAGTGACAATGCTTGTCATGACATGCAGATCGAGTGTATCATGTATGCCAACGAGTTCGGTGAACTGGCAAAAACGAAAGGGGCATGCGCCCTGTTGGAAGAGATAAAAACAGCGGAAAAGGAGTGAGTGCGATGGTTCATTTTGTGGGAGCAGGACCGGGTGCGGAGGATTTGATCACCGTCCGGGGCATGCGTCTGTTGGAGCAGGCAGATATCATTATATATGCGGGATCACTGGTCAATCCGAAGCTATTGTCCTACGCAAAGGCGGACTGCGAAATCTATAACAGCGCGAAAATGACGTTGGAGGAAGTGCTTGACGTCATGTGGCAGGCAGCGGCAAAGGGGCTTGATGTGGTGCGGCTTCACACGGGGGAGCCGAGCATTTACGGAGCCGTCAGGGAGCAGATGGATGCGCTGGATGCCAGCGGGATTGCCTATGAGAGCTGTCCGGGAGTCAGCGCCTGTTTTGGCGCGGCAG
>CAVCFM010000365.1:0-2829 GCA_963601305.1 bacterium
GTATAAGCCACAATAAAACGCTTCCTCCAGGGCAGCGAGCTGGCTTTTTGCCTCTTCCTCCTGCCTTGCGGCATTGGCAAGCATTATATAGGAAGGAATACTGTCCGCTGTCTTCTGTGCCTCCCGCTGCATGGCAGACACGTTTTCTTCCACCTGCATCTTACGCTCTTCTGTTAGGATTTCCATTTCCTGGCATTTTATGTTATTTTCGGCAAGCCAGCTCTCCAGTTCTTCTGTCTTTTGCTTCGCCTGCCCTCTTTTTTCTGCCACGTCCCTCCACGCCTTCTCCTTCGCCGACACTGCCTGTGCCGCCTGTGCCGCTGCGATCGTCTGCCTGCGCCGTTCTTCCTCGGGCGCCTCCTCCCGCAGCCGGTTCTGCTCTTTTTTTGCATGTTCCAGACTGGCAAACAATTGATTCTCGCGTTCCGCCTGCTTCAGCTGCGCGTTCCATTTATCCAGTTGCCGCCTGTTTTCCGAAAGGCGCTCCTGCGCGTCCTGCTCCATATCCGAAAGCCGTTCCACCAGCTCCTCCAGCCGGATATCCTGTGCTTTCGGATCAAACTCTTCCCGCAACTCGTCCGGGATCTCTAATCTGCTGCGCTCCTGCTCCGTTGCCCTCGCGTTCTCCGAGAGGGCGTCATCCATCTGCCCGGAACGCTCCCGCAGATCCTCCTGCAAGCGCCAGTACTTTCCCGTCTGAAACAGTTTCGAAAAAATCTCCTTGCGCTGGTCGGACTTGGTATCGAGCAATCTCATAAACTCGCCCTGGGCGATCATCACAATCTGCGTAAACTGCTCTAACGTCAGCCCCACGATCTCTACGATCTTAGCATCCGTCGCACTCTTTTTTTCCGGGTACACCATTCCATCCGGCAGTAACAATTCCACCCGGGCTGGCACCTTCTGCTCTTTTATCTTACCGTTTTTTAACTGCTTTGTAATCTTGTACTCGGGGTTTCTTCGAATTTTGTAAATCTGGTCTGCATAGGAGAACTCAAACTCCACATACGTCTGGGTATCTGCCTTCGCATACTGGCTGCGCATCATCCCGCCGTTTCTGCCACCACCGCTTGTCGCATCAAAAAGCGCATAGGTGATGGCATCAAAAATGGTCGTCTTGCCGGAACCGGTATCTCCGCATATCAAAAACAGTCCATGCGACTGTCTGGTAAAATCAATCTCCGTCACACCCGCATAAGAACCAAACGCTGACATGGTAAGTCTAATCGGTTTCATGTGTCTCCTCCTCTCCGTTTATCACACTTCGCAGCACGGCTTCCTCCTCCGGCGTCATCTCCCTGCCGTTCATCTCTGCAAAAAAGGTGCCAAACATGGTGTACGGGTCCAGCACTTCCTCCTCCGGCGCTGTCATGTCAAGCATCCGTCTGGTGCGCGCATTGTCAATCCGGATCTCTAAGATATGGTCGTACACTTCCTCTAAGCGTTCCTTCGGATATGCCGCCTCCACCTCATCCGTCAGCGTAATACTGACATAATCGTGGCAGTTCTGCTCATCCGTCTGCGCCAGCACCTCGTCCAATGTTCCCTTTAACCTGCGCACCTGTCTGTTTTGCACCAGCGGAACTTCTCGGATCACCGGCTCGCTTCCACGTTCCGCCAGTTCCACCACTGTAAGGCTCTTGATCTCCCCTGCCTCCCCCACGGAGTACTGTAACGGGGTTCCGCAGTAGCGGTACTGTGGTTTTCCAATCTTCTGTGCCTTGTGGATATGTCCTAACGCCGCGTAGTCAAAAACCGATAGCGGTGCAATGTCCACATTTTCGATCCCACCGACAAAATGCACCTCCGATTCACTCGTCACAGGAGCCGCGCCGGACGCCGTGTAAAACTGATGGCTGAGCAGCACATTGCGCCTGGTGGTATCGATTTTCTCCCGCTCGAGCAGCTTCCTCACTGCCATATCATAGCTGGTGATCTCCTCGTCAAACACGTTGCGCACATACGCCGGTTTCACAAACGGCAGCAGATAAAAATCCACCGCGCCATAGGCATCCTCGCAGGTCACCCGCGCGATCCGCTCCTCCGGCTTTGTCGGCGGCATCCCCACAATATGGACTTTATTTTTTGCCAAAATACTGCTGGCAAAATCAAGCCTTTTTGCGCTGTCGTGGTTGCCCGCAATGATAAGTACCGTGATCTGCGGCTCTATCTCGCACAGTTCCCGCAAAAATCCGTCGAACACGGACACCGCCTCCGCAGATGGCACCGGGCTGTCATAGATATCCCCGGCGATCATAACCACATCCGGCTTTTCCTCCCGCGCCAGTTCTACCACCTGTGCCAATATCACGCGCTGTTCCAGGTTCATGGAATAGCGGTGCAGTTGTTTCCCGATATGAAGGTCCGATAAATGAAATAGTTTCATAGTTTCCCTCTTTCTTCCGTTATTTCTGCAAAACCATTATAAAAGCTGTATTTCCCGCAAAAAAGTTTCCCTCTTTTTCCATAATATGGTATAATACAATAGTACCAGATAAATGTAGACGGAGGTGGCAAGCATGGTTCAGCAGCCAGATGATGCCTTTAACAATTACAAATTTTGTGAAATATGCCGCAGAACTTTGCCCCAGACATATACGGATGACCTTTGCCCCGATTGTCAAAAAGAAGAACTTTTCCGCAAAGTCAAGGAATACATCCGTGAGAATGACGTCACTGAATATGATGTAGCTTATGAATTTAACATCTCCCTGCACCAGGTAAAACAATGGATTCGTGAAGGTCGTATCGAATATAAGGATAAGCGTCTCAACGCCGCTGCCAATACGAATTTACAGTGCAGTATCTGCGGTGCGCCGATTACCTTCG
>CAVCFM010000366.1:0-3358 GCA_963601305.1 bacterium
AGTATACACTATTTTTCCCGAGCCCGCACACCTCATTTTTTACCAAATTCTATTGACAAAATTCTCTAAAAGCTGTACTCTTATTATAACATATATTGTTAATTTTTTATCAAACTATTCAGGAGGTTTTTACATGAGCGAATTTAATAACTTAACACTGGAAATTGCTGATCAGGTGGCTGTTCTCTCTATCGCGAGACCGGCAGCTTTAAACGCTTTAAACAGCGAGACTTTAGACGAATTAAACGTGGCTTTAACTGAGATTGAAGCTATGGATGACGTAAAAGTTGTCATCTTAACCGGCGGTCCTGATAAGAAGGGCAACCCATTCAAATCTTTCGTAGCAGGTGCAGATATTTCCGAGATGGTAAACTTCTCTGCTGCCGAGGCGAGAGCATTCGGCATGAAAGCCTCCGTTCCATTTTTCAAATTACAGAATATGCGTCAGGTAACCATCGCAGCTGTAAACGGTTTTGCATTAGGCGGTGGCTGTGAGATCTCCATGGCATGTGATATCCGTATCGCATCCGACAATGCAGTCTTCGGTCAGCCGGAATGTGGACTTGGTATCATCCCTGGATTCGGCGGCACACAGAGACTTGCCCGTCTGGTTGGCATGGGTCGTGCAAAAGAGATGATCTTTACCTGCGACAACATCAAGGCAGACGAGGCATACCGCATCGGCCTTGTCAATAAAGTCGTTGCTCCGGAAGAGTTAATGCCTACCGCAAAGGCTATGGCAGCTAAGATCATCTCCAAGGGAAGCTACGCTGTATCCCTTGCAAAAGCAGCTATCAACAACGGTTACGATATGGATATCAAGAACGCTGTCGAGATGGAGGCAAATCTCTTTGGTGTTGCCTGCTCCACCGATGACAAAAAAGAAGGTATGACCGCATTCCTTGAGAAACGCGCTGCCAACCTTACCGATTTCTAAATCAAACCTCATATTTTCTGGATTTTCAAAGGAACTGCCCCGTATCGGTGGCAGTTCCTTTTTTATTTGACCTTTTATATGAAATAGACTAGGATAAAACTATACATCATTTGAAGGAGGTATTCGTTATGTTCGATAAGATAATCGGTTTTATCGGCGCCGGCAATATGGGAAGCGCCATGATCGGGGGCATTTTACACGCATCGTTAGCAACCACAAGCCAGGTGATCGCCAGTGCCCATTCCCCCGCAACACTGGAAAAAATAAAGAGCCAGTACTCCATTGAGACGACCCTCGCCAATGAAACGGTCGCAGAGCGCAGCGATATTCTGTTTCTTGCGGTGAAGCCTAATAAATTCGAGGAAATCATCCCGCAGATCACACCTCACTTAAAAAATAACTGCATTATAGTCTCCATTGCTGCCGGGAAAACCATCGCTTCCATCGAAGCTCTCTTCGGACGCGACATCAAACTCGTGCGTGCGATGCCAAACACCCCGGCTCTGGTGGGAGAAGCCATGAGCGCCCTCTGCCCGAACGCCTTGGTCACCGACGCGGAGCTCGCTCAGATTCAGGAGATTTTTAACTCTTTCGGCAGATCTGAAGTTGTCCCGGAATCACTGATTGACGCAGTGGTCGGCGTGTCCGGCTCCTCTCCTGCCTACGTCTATATGTTTATCGAGGCCATGGCAGACGCTGCCGTCGCTGACGGCATGCCCCGCAGCCAGGCTTACAAATTTGCTGCCCAGTCCGTATACGGCGCTGCAAAAATGGTTTTGGAGACCGGCGAGCATCCGGGCGTCTTAAAGGATGCGGTCTGCTCCCCTGGCGGTACCACCATCGAGGCAGTGGCTGCTCTGGAAAAAGGTGGGCTCCGCGATACCGTGATCACGGCGCAGCGCGCATGCTCAAAGAAATCACATGATATGAGCAATTCCTAATCGGTTGACCCAAGAAAGGTGGAATATTTTATGTGGGCTTATGAAAGTGTATTTTATCAGATTTATCCTCTGGGGCTTGTCGGTGCTCCCTTCGAGAATGACGGCATATTAGAACACCGCATTTCCAAAGTGGAAAGCTGGATTCCACATATCAAAAAACTTGGCACAAATGCCATCTATTTTTGCCCGGTGTTTGAATCCGACACCCACGGCTACAATACCAGGGATTATCGCATCATCGACAAGCGACTCGGCACAAATGAAGATTTTGCCGTCTTATGCCAAAAACTTCACGCCGAAGGTATCCGTGTCATTTTAGACGGCGTATTTAACCATGTCGGGCGCGGTTTCTGGGCGTTTCAGGATGTCTTAGAGCGCCGGATGGACTCTCCCTACAAGGACTGGTTTTATATTAATTTTGACGGAAATTCCAACTATAATGACGGGCTGTGGTATGAAGGCTGGGAGGGCTGTTACGACCTCGTCAAGCTCAACCTCCGCAACGAGGAGGTCATCGCACATATCTTTTCCTGCATCAGAAGCTGGGTAGAGGAATTTGACATTGACGGGCTGCGATTAGATGTGGCATATTGCCTTGACCACGATTTTTTGCGCAGACTCCGCAGTTTTTGTGACAGTTTAAAGCCTGACTTTTTCCTGGTGGGTGAGACACTGCACGGCGATTACAACCAGTGGATGAACGATTCCATGCTCCACTCCGTCACCAATTATGAGTGCTACAAGGGATTATATTCCAGTTTTAACAGCATGAACCTGTTTGAGATCAACCACTCCCTGCTGCGACAGTTTGGTCCGGAGGACTGGACGCTCTACAAGGGAAAGCATCTCCTCTCCTTTGTGGATAACCACGATGTGACCCGGATTGCGAGCATGCTTGACAACGAGAGACATTTTCCACTCATCTATACACTGTCATTCACGATGCCCGGCATCCCCTGTGTCTACTACGGCAGCGAGTGGGGTACAAAGGCAAGAAAAGAAGACGGTGATCCGGCGCTGCGCGCCTGCTTTGATGCTCCTACGTGGAATGAACTGACTTCCTATATCAGCCGGCTTGCCTCCATCAAAAAAGCATCCTCCGCCTTAAATTACGGCAGTTTCCGCTCTGTTTTGCTGACGAACCGCCAGTGTATCTATGAGCGAAAGACCGATGATGAGCGTATCTTAGTTGCCATCAATGCCGATTCGGAAAGTTACTGGGCTCATTTTGATGCCGGAAGCGGCACTGCGACAGAACTGCTTACCGGAACGCCTCATGACTTCGGCGATGGCAGCGAACTGGCACCGTATACTGCCTATATCTGGAGAGTGTAGATTTTATTTGTTTTATATCATACAGTTTTTCCTATGAAGGAGCAAAAATGGCTTGGGCATCTGCCCAAGCCATTTTATAAGGAAACATTTCTCATTCCTATTAATTTTTCTTACCAAGTGTTACGCTGATCGTGTTCTCCACATA
>CAVCFM010000367.1:0-3700 GCA_963601305.1 bacterium
CCGCACGATGTCCCTTATCGTCCTTTGCCATCAGCTTCATGCAGTATATCCCAGACCGCAAAAAAGTGATACGGTCGCCATCTATTTCCACGTTTTCTTCCTCATTTTCTTCCTGGACACCGTCTCCCGCAGCATCGCCCATCTCTCCGACACTGATATCCTCAAGCCGTACCGTTAATTCTCTTCCGGCATAATCGGTGGCGCCAACCAGTTCCTGCAATTCGTATGTTCCCGTATACAAAACGCCTTCATACTGCCACGCGATCACCGGTGCATCCACGCTTCCCTCTGTGATAAAAGTCTGCAAATCACTGTCACTTACCGCCACTTCCTCCGGCTCCAAAGCCTCCCGGATGAATTCACGGATGCTGCCTGCCCCATCTCCTATGACGCTGCTGCCAAAGATCAGGCTAAGCAGCAGCACCACAACAAATCCCCGCAGAAAAAATATTCCATAATGACGTGTTATCTGTTCCATCGCACCGCACCCATCAGCCGCAGATTCCCTGCACGAACTGTAACAGTACGATTCCCATGGCGCCACCTCCATAGATAAAATTCCATAAAATTCCAAGCATGCCGCAGCCTGCAAGAATTCCAAGTAATGCCACTCCATATTCTTCCATCATCATATCCATAGTCTTTTCTCCTTTCTGTACTGCGCCTAGCGCGCAATTGCCTCCGTCGTCTTTTGCGCTGCAACGGAAAAAAGCGGTAACCGGTAAGGATAGGAAAGACGCACCCTGGCAATCTCTTCATCCCCATATTCCCCGGATATAATCTCAAGTTCATACCCCACTTCCGTTGCACGCGACTTGCAGCTCTCCATCACTGCCGTATTAAAATTACTGTTCTCTATCTCGGCAACCACATCCGCGGTAAATCGCTTGGCGGCTGCCGTCTGCGCGCTGACATTTAACACCGTCACGCACAGACTGATATTTAAGATCAACACAAATAACACGGAAAATGCTTCCATGACATATTTCATCTACACGCCTCCTATCGCTCCAAGCAGCTGTAACATCACTACCATACCGACGCTTAAATCCACCAGCAGCTTGGCTGTCGCCGCCATTACCGGATAAGAAAAAATCAGCTTCATGCGGAATGCAATGTTCTCATTTATAATCTCCTCCGAAACCTGTTGCATCTGTCCCACCCGGTCCACAAGCCTGCCTATCTGCATCTGCATATTGCCGCTTCCATTTTCCGAAAAGGCATACAGCATTTTCATACAGCTGGCTGCCTCCGGGATATCAAACTTTGCACAGAAACCGGTATAGGAATCGAGTCGTTCCGGTGCCTTGCTGATACGCTCCGTCAGCCCCGCCAGTTCCTCCCGAAGCACTACGGGCGCTCCCTCTGCGGAACGTGCCAGCGCCACCTGCACATTGTTATTCTGCAATAGTAACGCCAGCTCCATCAACCACTGTGGAAGACACAGATACAGATGCTTTGTCACATCCTGTCTTGCAATCCGGCTACCAAACTGCCGTCTTCCCGAAGTAACTTTCTGATAACACTTTTCCAGATAAGCTTCCTCCGCCACTTCATCCGTCTGCAGCCAGTTATCCGTAAGACTCTTCGTGCTCTTCACAAAAACAGCAAGCAAAGCCAGCAGAAATAACACAGATGACAGCTGGATCGCCGGTATCGCAAACACTGACACTTCTTTTGCGCCCGCAAACATCATGCCCATTCCGTCTAGCACATAGAGCGCTATCATACACAAGAGAACTGCCACCACGATCGATATGATATTGTCTGTATGGCATCGCTTCTTCTGTGCCTGCAGCCGGTATCCGCGCTTTTTAAAGCCCTCTAAGTCCTCCAGCGAAAACAGGATTGCATCCGTCATATCGCCTCCGAGTTCCTCTGCACTCACCAAAAGCCGGTGCACCATCGCCAGTTTTTCACAGGGATAATCGGCTTCTATCATCGCCAGGCTCTCGCGCAGCACTCCCGCTTCACTGTCCGGTATCCCGCCTTCCAGATGTGCGATTGCCGACTCGATCGCGTTGCGCATCTGTCCGTCTGCAAAATTTTCCCTGCATTCTTTTAGCGCAGTCACCACCTTGCCTTCCTTCTGAAACGCATAGAGCATCTGTTCCATATAAGCTGTCACATCGGCAAAGCGGCGTCGCTCATACATGCCCTTATACATATCCAGGATCAGCACCGGCAGCATGCCGGCTACCACTGCCATAACCACGATCAGACCACGTGTCTCTAACCGGAACAACAATCCAACCGCACCGATACCCGCCAACGCGGCAAGCAGCAATACTACATGGGACTTCCAGGAAAAATGGTAGCCATAGGCATCCACTTTCTTCTGTAAATATTGCGGATTTAACAACCTCCATGCCCCGTATTTCTTCCTATTCTGCATTACTTCCCCTCTCTGATAAACTGTTCTAACCCCTCACAACAAAACGGGTTGGAAATTCCTTTTAATGAAAAACGGCGCAAAATATCCGCGGGCAGTTCCCGGGACTGTACGACGCCATCCTCCATGATCATATAGATATGGTTCTGATCCTTCTCTCTGCTGTAAAAACAGAGCTGATCCATATAACGTCTGATCGTTCCGTCCTCTGTGCGGACACACCGTATCAGGATTCCGACATTCACATAGCGGTAGATCCGGTTCTCCATCCGCTTTGCATCACTTTTATCACTCATCATATTCTGGATGCGATCCGGCAATTTACGCACATCGTCTATATGAATTGTCGTGAATCCATTGACTCCGGTGCTCCACTGCTCTATCAGCGAAGTGACTTCTGTGGAACGCACCTCCGACACCATCAGCCATTTTGGATTCTGTCTGAGGCTTGCCTTGATCGCATCCGTATAGGTAAATCCATTTGCCACCCGCAGTTCCACCGTGTCCGCTCCCGGATTAATCTCCGCGTAGTGCAGTTCCAGCGAATCCTCAATCGTGATGACCCGCTCATCCCTGGGGATAAACTTCATAAGGAACTTTGCACACTCTGTCTTTCCGGCTCCCGGCTCTCCGCCAAACACAAAATTCATTCCCGCAAGGACACAGTTGATCAAAAGCTGCAGCACCTCACTGGGGCAAAACGCTTCCCGCAGCATCCCGGATATTGTGTTGCGCACCAGACAAGGGGACTTTCTGATGCAGATACTGATCCCGCTTGTAGCCACCGAATCATGGATAATACTGATACGAAGCTCCTTGTTATCCGCCTCAAGCACTTTGTTCGCCTTGTTAAACTGACGGTTCACGCTGTTGGAAATATTGTGCGTAAATGCGCTGATAAACGTCTCATCCAACTGTTCCGGGGCAATATATCGTCCCTTTTTCACATCGGTGATCCACAGCTGTCTCCCGTTAAAATCCACATCCGTCACCGTCGGGATCTTCAAGTATCTCCACAGCACTCCAAACTGCTCCGGTGTCGGTTCAAATGACAATATCTGTTCCACGTATCCCTCCTACTGCAATGCACTCATCTTTGTAAAAAATGTCGTCAACGCCTTTTCAAACTCTTCTGCCACATAGCCATCCGAAGAGAGCGCCGCTACAAGGATCGCTCCCAATGCCAACAATACAATGACTGCTAAAATTGCGTTTCCATAATGTTTCATTACCTGTTCCATATATTCTCTCCTTTTTAAATCATGAATTAACTTGTTTCTTATTAGCTTCTATCTGCCGCATCATACG
>CAVCFM010000368.1:0-7083 GCA_963601305.1 bacterium
AATTTTGACGGCAGGGACTATATGGATGCAAAGGCGGCAAAACGTATGGAATTGTTCTGCCAGTATGCGGTGGCGGCAGCGAAAGAGGCAATCAATGACGCCGGACTTTTGATCGAAAAAGAGGATCCCTATATGGTGGGAACGGCGATTGCCAGCGGAGGCGGAAGCCTTCAGGCAATCGAGCGGGAATATAAAAAACTGTTAGAAAAAGGACCGGCGCGCGTCAATCCGCTCTTTGTGCCGATGATGATATCCAATATGGCGGCGGGAAATGTGTCGATTCAGTTTGGACTGAAAGGAAAAAGTATCAACGATGTGACAGCGTGTGCGTCGGGGACGAACACCATCGGGGAAGCATTCCGGAGTATCCAGTACGGAGAGGCAGATGTTATGGTTGCAGGCGGGACAGAGGCGAGTATCTGCCCGACTGGAATTGCCGGTTTTACAGCGCTTACAGCGCTTTCCTGCGAGAGTGACCCGGCGAGGTGCTCCCTTCCGTTTGACAAAGACCGCAGCGGATTTGTCATGGGAGAGGGTGCTGGTGTCGTTGTGTTAGAGGAGTTAGAACATGCAAAAAAACGCGGTGCGCACATTTATGCGGAGGTGGTGGGTTATGGCTGTTCCTCAGATGCTTACCATATCACTTCCCCGGCAGAGGACGGCGCCGGAGCGGCGCGGGCGATGACAAATGCCATGCAGGATGCCGGGGTCAATCCTGAGGAAGTGACCTATATCAATGCCCACGGAACGGCGACGCATTTGAATGATCTGTTTGAGACAAGGGCGATCAAGCTGGCCTTTGGCGCCCATGCAAAAAATCTAAAGATCAACTCCACAAAGTCCATGATCGGTCATCTGCTCGGTGCAGCCGGTGCAGTGGAGGTTGTGACCTGCGTCAAGGAACTACAGGAGGGCTATGTGCATGCAACGGTGGGTTACCGGACGCCGGATGAGGAACTGGATCTGGACTACTGCAAAGAGGCAGCTTACATCGATATCCCGTATGCGCTCAGCAATTCACTGGGATTCGGCGGGCACAATGCCAGCCTTTTGCTGAAAAAATATGGAGGGCAGTAATGATGACATTAGATATCACACAGATTATGGAGATACTTCCGCATCGCCAGCCGTTTTTGCTGATCGATGCCGTCGAGGAGTTAAAGCCGGGGGTGCGGGCGGTTGCGAGAAAATGCGTCAGCTATAATGAACCCTATTTTAACGGGCACTTCCCGGCGGAACCTGTGATGCCGGGGGTACTTATCATAGAGGCGCTGGCGCAGACCGGGGCGGTCGCCATATTAAGTGTGGAGGAAAATCGTGGAAAAATGGCTTATTTCGCGGGAATCCAGTCGGCAAAATTCAAAAGGAAAGTCGTACCCGGGGATGTACTGACGCTTCAGACAGAGATTATCAAGCAAAAGGGGCCGATTGGAATCGGAAAGGCGACTGCCACTGTGGATGGAAAAATTGCATGTGTGGCAGAACTGACTTTTGCAATTGGCAGCAAGGAGGCATAGAAAATGGCAGCTTTATTTCAGAGATGGAAGGCGGCGCAAAAAGCGGCGCAGTCAGCGCCTGGACAGACACGGCGAACACCGGAACAGACGCAGCCTGCGACGGAACAGCCGGTGCAGGAGACGATTGTGTGTCCTGCCTGCGGAAGAGAGATCAACAAGAAAGAGGCAGAAAAAAATTTATATGCCTGCTATGAATGTGGCAGTTATTTTCGCGTGCGGACAAAAAACCGTATCCGGATGGTGGCAGATAACGGGACGTTTGAACCGTGGTTTGAGGATATCCCGGAGGCAAATCCCCTGGATTTTCCGGGGTATGAGGAAAAGGTAAAGGCGGCGAAGGAAAAGACGGGACTGCATGAGGCAGTCACGGTGGGACGCTGCCAGATATATGGGGAGGAGACGGTGCTTGGCATTTGCGATGCGCGTTTCCTTATGAGCAGTATGGGGCATGTGGTCGGAGAAAAAATAGCGCTTGCCGTTGAGCGGGCGACCCGGGAGAAATTACCGGTTATCTTATTCTGCTGTTCCGGTGGAGCGCGGATGCAGGAGGGAATCATCTCGCTGATGCAGATGGCAAAGACCGCAGCGGCGTTGGAGCGACATTCAAAAGCGGGGCTTCTCTACGTGCCGGTGCTGACCGACCCGACCACCGGTGGTGTCACGGCAAGTTTTGCCATGTTAGGAGATATTATTTTAGCGGAGCCGGGAGCCTTGATCGGATTTGCGGGCCCGCGTGTCATAGAGCAGACCATCGGAGCAAAGCTTCCGGAGGGCTTCCAGCGGGCACAGTTTCAGCTGGAGCACGGATTTGTCGACCAGATTGTGGAGCGTAAGGAATTAAAACTGACGTTATACCGCATTTTAAAGCTGCATCACAAACGACTGGGATATGCCAATTTTGATCCGGTGCGGGAGGCGGACTGCCTGGAGCCGACAGAATTGATGAAGGAGCGGGCGACAAAGGCAAAAGCATATTCAGCGTGGGAGAAAGTAAAGGCAGCGAGAAAGGTAGACCGGCTGGCATCGGTGGATTATATCAATACGATCTTTGATGAGTTTATGGAACTGCACGGTGACAGACAGTTCCGCGATGACCCGGCGATCGTGGGCGGAACCGCCTATCTGGATGGACAGCCGGTGACCGTTATCGGGGTACATAAAGGAAAAGATTTAAAGGACTGTATGCGCCACAATTATGGCATGCCGTCGCCGGAAGGCTATCGCAAGGCGCTTCGGCTGATGAAGCAGGCAGAAAAGTTTGGGCGGCCGATCATCACATTTGTCAACACCTCCGGCGCGTTTTGTGGCATGGAGGCGGAAGAACGCGGGCAGGGCGAGGCGATTGCACGGAATCTGTTTGAGATGTCTGCATTAAAAGTCCCTGTGCTCTGCATTATGATCGGCGAAGGCGGAAGCGGCGGAGCGCTGGCGCTTGCGGTGGGCAATGAAGTATGGATGCTCGAAAATGCAACCTACTGTGTTCTCTCGCCGGAAGGCTTTGCATCCATCCTGTGGAAGGACGGCAAGCGGGCAAAAGAGGCGAGCGGCGTGATGAAAATTACCGCACAGGATTTAAAGGCGCTGGGAGTCATTGAGGAGATCATCCCGGAGTACGGCATGGCGGATGGTCCTGCGTTAGAATCGATCTCCAGACATTTAAAAGGAAAGATGAAAGACTTTTTAAGACGGCAGAATGACAAAAACGGGGAGCAGCTTGCGGCGGAGCGCTATGCAAGATTCCGCAGTTTTTAAGGCTAAAGGAACTGCAGATTGAGATGGATTTGCAGGGAAATTTATAGAAAGCATACAGATGGATTTGCAGGGAGGACATATATGGATGTAAGAATTGTGGGAACGGGGAGCGCAGTTCCCAAACGGCGCGTGACAAATGAGGAGCTCAGTGAATTTTTAGATACATCGGACGCGTGGATCAAAAGCCGGACGGGGATTGAAAGCCGCCATCTGGCGGTGGAGGAGACGACCACCGGCATGGCGGCGGAGGCTGCCAAAAGAGCGCTTGCGGATGCAGGAATATTACCGGAACAGCTGGATCTTATCATTGCGGCAACTACGACGCCGGATCGACTTTTGCCCAACCTTGCATGTGAAGTGCAGAGTGCGCTGGGGGCATGCCATGCGGTAGCATTTGACCTCTCTGCGGCATGCTCGGGTTTTTTGTTTGCGATGGATGTGGCATATCGCTATCTCACCGGTGGAGGGGGACGGCGTGCATTGATCATCGGTGCGGAGACGCTCTCGAAGATCATGGACTGGAGCGACCGGAGCACCTGTGTGTTGTTTGGAGACGGTGCGGGGGCAGCAGTGCTGGAAACGCAGGAGGCAGTGTCTGGACGGCGCGGCATTTTAAGCACAGTGCTCGGTTCTGACGGCGCAAGGGGAATGGTGCTCCGGTGTGACAACCGGCCGGTCTGCAATCCGTATGCGCACGGCAAAGAAGGGCTTTCTTATGTGTCGATGAACGGGCAGGAAGTTTACAAGTTTGCAGTCAAAACGGTGCCGGAGGTGATCGCGGATGCGGTGGAGCGCGCGGGTCTTTCTATGGAAGATATCGACTTTTTCCTGTTGCATCAGGCAAACTACCGGATCATCGAAGCGGTTGCAAAAAGGCTGCATCAGCCGATGGAAAAGTTTCCTACCAATCTGCAGGAATATGGAAATATTTCCTCAGCGAGCGTGGCGATTTTACTTGATAATGTCAATAATCATGGTATGATAGGAGAAGGCAGTAGAATCGTATTAGCAGGCTTTGGAGCAGGACTTACATGGGGCGCGGCAGTCCTTTTGTGGTAGGCGGGGAGCGTGCGGTCAGGAAAAGATACTGCTATGAACAGGAGTATATACATGACCACAGATGAAACATTGAATGAACTATTGGTAAGATTGTTCAAAGATATCATGGAAATCGAGGCGCGGTGTCTGGTAACGGAAGAATTCAAAGACATCAGCTACAATGACTTCCATATTATAGAAGCAATAGGCTTAAAAGAGCCGAAGAGTATGACTGCGGTTGCGAAGTTGATGGATGTGACGACGGGTACCCTGACAAAGGCAATGGATGGACTTACGGACAAGGGATATGCCGTAAGAGAACGGAGCAAGCAGGATAAGCGCGTGGTGTGGGTCTATCTGACCGACAAGGGCAAGGCGGCATATGCACATCATGAGGAGTTTCACCGCAAGATGATCGCCAATATCAAGGGGCAGCTCACAGATCAGGAGACTCCGATATTGATTTATGCACTGGCGAAACTGGTGGATTATTTCCAGGCAGAATATGGACTTGAGGAGGAACTGTGATCATGAGCAGAGGTGTATTAGGAAAGAATAACTGGGCATTGTTTTTACTGCTTCTGGCAGGCATTATGCTGGGAGGATTTATCGGAAGCCTCACAGCGAGTGTGCCGGGCTTAAGCTGGCTGAATTACGGTGAGAGTTTTGGCTTTGAAAATCCGATCGTGCTAAATCTTGGCATTCTGGTTATCACATTTGGATTGTCTATCAAAATCACAATTGCCAGCATCATCGGCGTGCTGATCGCAATCGTTATTTACCGGTTAATTTAATAATTTTACTGCGTGGCTTTAACAATTTAGTGAAATAAAGAAAAAAATATTGCACATGGCTCCATCTTATACTAAAATATAGCTGTCGATAAGGGTGCAGCGAAGATACTGCACAGGATATATTAACAGTAAGGAGATATGGAAGATGGGATATGTAGATGAAGTACTTGAAGTAGTGCAGAAAAAAAATGCAGACCAGCCTGAATTTTTACAGGCAGTGACAGAGGTCCTTGATTCATTAAGACCGGTTATTGATGCAAATGAAGAGTTATACAGAAAGAATGCAATTTTAGAGAGAATTACAGAGCCGGATCGTCAGATTATGTTCCGCGTTCCATGGGTAGATGACAATGGACAGGTTCAGGTAAACAGAGGATTCCGTGTACAGTTCAACAATGCGATCGGACCGTACAAGGGAGGTTTAAGACTTCATCCATCTGTAAATCTTGGTATCATCAAATTCTTAGGTTTTGAGCAGATTTTCAAAAACTCACTTACAACACTTCCAATCGGTGGTGGTAAAGGTGGTTCTGACTTCGATCCTAAGGGTAAATCAGACAGAGAGATCATGGCATTCTGCCAGAGCTTTATGACAGAACTGTCAAAATACATTGGCGCAGACGTTGACGTGCCAGCCGGAGATATCGGAACAGGTGCAAGAGAGATTGGATTCATGTTCGGCCAGTATAAGAGAATCCGCGGCTCCTTCGAGGGAGTTCTCACAGGAAAAGGACTTACATATGGTGGTTCACTTGCACGTACACAGGCTACCGGATATGGTCTGTTATACCTTACCAATGCATTATTAAAAGATCACGGCATTGACATTGCCGGAAAGACAGCAGCAGTATCCGGTTCCGGAAACGTTGCTATCTATGCAATCGAGAAAGCACACCAGTTAGGTGCAAAAGTTGTAACATGCTCTGACTCCACAGGCTGGATTTATGATCCGGAAGGAATCGATGTTGCATTATTAAAAGAAGTAAAAGAAGTAAAACGTGCACGTCTTACAGAGTACGCTGCAGCAAGACCATCCGCTGAGTACCATGCAAAACAGAACGGTGAGCACGGCGTATGGCAGTACAAAGTAGACTTGGCTCTTCCATGTGCTACACAGAACGAGTTAGATCTTGAGGATGCTAAGATGTTAGTTGCAAACGGTGTTACTTCCGTAACAGAAGGTGCAAACATGCCTACCACACTTGAGGCTACCAAGTACTTCCAGCAGAATGGTGTATTATTCGTAGGTGGTAAAGCTGCTAATGCCGGTGGTGTTGCTACATCCGCACTTGAGATGAGCCAGAACTCCGAGAGACTTTCCTGGACATTCGAAGAGGTTGATGGAAAGCTCAAAGGAATCATGGAGACCATCTATGCAAATATCAGCGACGCTGCAAAACGCTATGGCGTAGAGGGCGACTATGTAGCTGGTGCAAATATTGCCGGATTTGAGAAGGTAGTAGATGCTATGTTAGCACAGGGTGTATGCTAATCTGTGATTAGTAGCTAATAAATAATTATTCAAGATAAGAGCCCCCACATGTTGCGGAAAAGCGCAAAATATGTGGGGGCTTTACTTTACCGACATGAGAAGTAATCGTGTACAAGGTGGTAGTCTCCCAACTAGAGATAGAGGGGAGGTGGTGCGGATGGAAATGTTTTCATTTCAGGATTTGATTCTGTTTGCAACATTTTTAATTACACTGCTTGCCTACATAGATAGGAATAACAAGCGAAAATAAAAATGCCTACCTTTGTACTTGGCCGGTGCAAGGTAGGCATTTAATTACCATGTGAGGTTAACCACTTTGTGGGCGGTTGCTTCTCTTTATGTTCATTATAGTATGCGGTGGATAAACTTTCAAGAAGAAAAATAAAAATTCCTATATGGATAGTCTATATGGTGCTGGTGCACAGGAGGAAGACCAATTAATGGTCTCCTCCTATTTTTTTGATGACGTTCCGGTTGAGGCGGAACATAA
>CAVCFM010000369.1:0-14737 GCA_963601305.1 bacterium
GGAGAAGACCGGACCGCACGTTGCAGTGGGTGACACCTGCTACAGCCATGAGGAGGACAACATCTCCTACAACCCGGATGGAAAGGCAATCGTGGCGAGAGAAAATGCAGTTTCCGCACTGCGCAACACTGACCGGGATAAGGCATACTTAAACTGCCATACCGACATCACGATCCCGTATGATGAGCTGGATAAGATCACAGTCATCCGCAAAGACGGCAGCACCGTGGATATCATTGCAGACGGTAAATTCGTGCTGGAAGGCACCGAGGAACTGAACAAACCTTTAGAAGTATAATTAATAAGTTGGATAATAAATATTAATTGGACTTCTAAGTAAAAACCTTTTATACTATCCATAGAATGGTATCAGAAGGAGATTACTTATGGCAAAAGTAGGTATTGTGATGGGCAGCGATTCCGATATGCCAGTTATGGCAAAGGCTGCCGATATTTTAGAAAAACTTGGAATTGATTATGAGATGACGATTATCTCTGCACACCGGGAGCCGGATGTGTTTTTTGCCTATGCAAAGAGCGCAGAGGAAAAGGGATTTAAGGTAATTATTGCAGGTGCAGGCATGGCGGCACATCTGCCGGGCATGTGCGCTGCAATTTTCCCGATGCCGGTGATCGGTATTCCGATGCACACCACATCCCTTGGAGGAAGAGACTCTCTTTACTCCATCGTGCAGATGCCGACCGGAATCCCGGTGGCAACCGTTGCCATCAACGGCGGCGCAAATGCAGGATTACTTGCAGCTAAGATTCTTGCTACATCAGATGATGCACTTTTACAGCGGCTCAAGGACTACTCGAAGGAGTTAAAGGAACAGGTTGAGGCAAAAGATGCCAGATTGCAGGAAGTTGGATATAAAAACTATTAGTAAACAGATAATCAGGAGGAAAAAATAATGGATTACAAGAATTCCGGTGTTGACATTGAGGCAGGATACAAGTCCGTAGAATTGATGAAAAAGTATGTGCAGGGAACGATGAGACCTGAGGTGCTGACGGGACTTGGCGGATTTTCCGGTGCATTTTCCATGAAGTCATTCAAGGATATGGAGAACCCGACACTGGTGTCCGGCACGGACGGCTGCGGCACAAAGGTAAAGCTGGCATTTCTTTTGGACAAGCATGACACCATCGGAATTGACTGTGTGGCAATGTGCGTGAACGATATCGCATGTGCCGGCGGTGAGCCATTATTTTTCTTAGATTATATCGCGTGCGGTAAGAACTATCCAGAGAAGATTGCCACCATCGTCAGCGGTGTGGCAGAGGGATGCAAACAGTCCGGCGCAGCGTTGATCGGCGGTGAGACAGCAGAGCATCCGGGACTTATGCCGGAGGATGAGTACGACCTTGCCGGATTTGCAGTGGGCGTTGTCGATGAGAAGGACATTATTACCGGAGCAGATTTAAAAGCCGGGGATGTGGTGATCGGTATGGCATCCTCAGGCGTACATTCCAACGGATTCTCCCTTGTCAGAAAGATTTTCAAAATGGACAAGGAGACGTTAAATACATACCACGAAGAACTGGGAACTACCTTGGGAGAGGCACTGTTAGCTCCAACCAAGATTTATGTGAAAGCACTCCGCAGTATCAAGGATGCCGGTGTGCGCGTGAAAGCATGCAGCCATATTACCGGCGGCGGATTTTACGAGAACATTCCGCGTATGCTCCCGGAGGGCAAGCACGCATACATCAAAAAAGACAGCTACGAGGTTCCGGCAATCTTCCGTATGATGGCAAGAGAGGGAAAGGTTGAGGAACAGATGATGTATAACACCTACAACATGGGACTTGGAATGGTGCTGGCAGTTGACCCTGCTGACGTGGACAAGACCATGGAGGCAATCCGGGCAGCCGGCGAGACACCATATGTGGTCGGTGAGATCGCGGACGGTGAAAAAGGAGTAACCTTATGCTAAAAATAGCAGTTTTGGTATCGGGAGGCGGCACAAATTTACAGGCGATCATCGATGCGATGGCAGACGGAACCATCACAAACGCAGAGATTTCCGTTGTCATCAGCAACAATAAAAATGCCTATGCCTTAGAGCGTGCCAGAAAACATGAGATCCCGGCAGTGTGCATTTCCCCGAAGGACTATGAGAACAGGGATGCGTTCAATGCGGATTTCTTAGAAAAGTTAAATGCCTATCAGGTGGATCTGGTGGTGCTGGCAGGTTTCCTTGTGGTACTTCCTGAGATGATGATAAAACAGTATCGCAACCGTATCATCAATGTGCATCCGTCTTTGATCCCGTCGTTCTGCGGAACCGGGTATTACGGACTGAAAGTACATGAGGGCGCGTTAAAAAGAGGCGTGAAGGTGACAGGGGCTACCGTTCACTTTGTGGATGAGGGAACGGACACCGGACCTATCATTTTACAGAAAGCGGTGGAAGTGCTGCCGGGGGATACGCCGGAGATTTTACAGCGCCGCGTGATGGAACAGGCAGAGTGGAAGATTATGCCCCGTGCAATTGATCTGATTGCAAACGGGAAAGTGTCTGTCACAGACGGGCATGTGGTAATTGCAGAATAGTGATGGTTAGATAGCAGAGGAGAGAGCGGATATGAAGGTATTGATCGTTGGAAGCGGCGGACGTGAGCATGCGATTGCGACAAGCGTGGCAAAGAGTCCCCGGGTCGATAAGATTTACTGTGCACCGGGCAATGCGGGAATCGCAGCAGTTGCAGAGTGTGTACCCATCGGCGCGATGGAGTTCGACAAATTAGTTGCATTTGCCAAGGAAAAAGAGATTGACCTCACGATTATCGGAATGGATGACCCGTTAGTAGGGGGCATCGTCGATGTGTTTGAGGCAGAGGGACTGCGGGTGTTCGGACCAAGAAAAAATGCTGCGATCTTAGAGGGTTCCAAGGCTTTTTCCAAAGATCTGATGAAAAAATACCATATCCCAACCGCTGCGTATGAGAATTTTACAGACCCTGAGAAGGCGCTTGCCTACCTTGAGACTGCAAAGATGCCGATCGTATTAAAAGCGGACGGACTGGCACTCGGAAAAGGTGTGTTGATCTGCAACACCCTCGAGGCGGCAAAAGCAGGCGTGCGTGAGATCATGGAGGATAAGAAGTTCGGCTCTGCCGGCAACACCATGGTGATCGAGGAGTTCATGACAGGACGTGAAGTCTCCGTGCTCTCCTTCGTGGATGGCAAGACGATCCAGATCATGTCCTCCGCGCAGGATCACAAGCGTGCAAAAGACGGTGATCAGGGCTTAAACACCGGCGGTATGGGCAATTTTTCGCCAAGCCCGTTCTACACAGCCGAGGTGGATGAATTCTGCAAAAAATATATTTATCAGCCGACCGTGGATGCCATGGCAGCAGAGGGAAGACCGTTTACGGGAGTGATCTTCTTCGGACTGATGCTGACTGAGGATGGACCGAAGGTGCTTGAGTACAACGCGCGCTTTGGTGACCCGGAGGCACAGGTGGTACTTCCGCGTATGAAAAATGACATCATCGATGTGATGGAGGCATGTGTGGACGGCAGATTAGACACGATCGATCTGCAGTTTGAGGACAATGCGGCAGTCTGCGTCGTGCTCGCATCCGACGGATATCCGGTATCCTACGAAAAAGGATTTCCGATTACCGGTCTGGACAAGTTCGTGGGCAAGGAAGATTACTATTGCTTCCATGCAGGCACGAAGTTCAACGAGGCGGGACAGATCGTGACAAACGGTGGCCGTGTCCTTGGAATCACCGCGACAGGAGCGACATTAAAAGAAGCCAGAGCCAAGGCGTATGAGGCGACCGGCTGGGTGGATTTTGCCAACAAATATATGCGCACCGATATCGGAAAGAGCATCGATGAGGCATAGAGAAACGGGCATCAACGAGACAGATACATAAGACAGAAATGGGGAGACTGTGGGTTCGGATGAATTCACAGTCTTTTTTTTCGGCTGTGAGTATGATAAGATGCATATAATAAGTGACATTTGAGACAGATGGGAGACAGATATCGCATGAGCAAAAAATTAGAAGAATTACAGGCATTTTTAAAAGAGCAGAATATGTACGACCATGTGACAACATTGTTGTACTGGGATATGGAGACAAGCGTTCCGAAGTTAGGACAGGAGGCACATGTGGAAGCTCTGACAAAGTTTTCCACAGAATCCTTTACAATGGGGACATCAGACCGGCTGGGCGAGCTGTTAGATGCGCTGGCAGCGCCGGAAGAGTTTGAGGCGCTTGATACTATGTGGAAGTTTATCGTTACCCGCATGAAGCGCGATTTTGACCGGAACAAGCGGATTCCGGTGGACGTGTACGAGGCATATGTGAGAGAGCAGGCAGAGTCCGGCAATGCATGGCGCGAGGCGAAAAATGCATCTGACTTTTCCATATTTGCACCGCACTTAGAGAAGATGATCGCGCGCACAAAAGAGCGTGCAGCATACACTGACCCGGACAAGGAAATCTACGATGCGCTGCTGAACCAGTATGAGGAGGGCATGGATTCTGCGACCATCGACCGCCTGTTTGCAGAGTTAAAGGAAGAGCTGATCCCGTTGGTGGATAAGATCATAAAAGCCGACCAGCCGGATGACACAGCGTTCCATCAGGTGTTTGATGTGAACGGTCAGAAAGCCGTACAGGACATGCTGTTGGAATATATCGGTTTTAACAAGGACGCAGGATGCGTGGGCGAGACAGAGCACCCGTTTACACTGAATTTTAACTCCAGGGATGTCCGTGTCAGCAACCACTATTACGAGAAAGAGCCGTTGAGCTCCATGTTCTCTGCCATCCACGAGGGCGGACATGCGATATTTGAGCAGAATGTAAACCCGGCGTATGACAATACAGTAGCCGGAAGCTGTGCATATATGGGAATCCACGAGAGCCAGTCCCGTTTTTATGAGAACATCTTAGGGCGCAACCGCAATTTCTGGGTTCCGATTTATGAGAAGTTAGGTGCGCTGCTGCCACAGTTTAAAGAGATTTCCCTCGATGATTTTTATCGTGAGATCAATCATGTGAGAAACAGTTTCATCCGTACGGAGGCAGACGAGGTGACCTACTGTTTCCACATTATCATCCGTTATGAGATTGAAAAAGCAATCTTCCGGGATGGAGTCAGCGTGCAGGAGTTACCGGCACTGTGGAATCAGAAAATGCAGGAATACCTTCATATCACACCGGAAAATGACGCCGAGGGCATCTTACAGGATATGCACTGGTCGGACGGCTCCTTCGGATATTTCCCGACCTATCTGCTGGGAAGCATCTACGATGGCATGTACTTAGAAGCGTTAGAGGAGGAGCTCGGCTCTGTGGATGAGATTTTAGCGAAGGGCCACATTTTAGATATCACAAAATGGTTAAATGAAAAGATCCACCGGTATGGAAGCACAAGAACGCCGAAGGAAGTCATCGCTGCAGTGTGCGGCAAAGAGGTTTCCGCAAAGCCTCTGATGCGTTATTTCACCAGGAAATATACGGAGATCTATCATTTATAAGAGCGGCGGTAAAGACAGAAAGTATGGAGTAGGACAATATGAAACAGGGTATCATCTTTGATATGGACGGAACACTGTGGGATTCCGCAGAAAATGTGGCAAAGTCGTGGAACGAGGCGATTCGAAAAGACGGCAGTGTGAAAAGAGAACTGACGACGGCAGATATTAAAGGCGTCATGGGCAAGACGATGGATGTGATCGCACAGACACTTTTCCCGGAGCTTGATGAGGCTGCCAGAGGGGCATTGTTGGAGGCTTGCTGTCAGGTTGAGAACGATTATCTGAGAGAACACGGCGGTGTGCTCTATGTTGGTGTGCAGGAGACGTTTGAAAAATTGCGAAAAAACTACCACCTCTATATTGTGAGCAATTGCCAGAAAGGATATATTGAGGCATTTTTGGACCACTACGGATTGTGGGATTACATCGAGGATATGGAGTGTTTCGGCAATAACCATCTGCAAAAAGGGGAGAACATCCGCCTTGTGGCAGAGCGCAATCAGCTGGACGCCGCCGTCTATGTCGGAGATATCCAGGGCGACTACGATGCAAGCGTGCAGGCGGGAGTCGGCTTTGTCCATGCGGCATACGGATTTGGCACGATCGATGCGGATGTGCCGGAGATTACAGCTTTTACGGAACTTACAGAAATTGATTTGGAAAGTGCAATGTTATGACGAGATTAGACCAGTTACTGCAGCAGATCAACAGAGAACATGTCTACATTCAGACCCATAATTTCCCGGACCCGGACGCGATCGCCAGCGCTTACGGCTTACAGCGTCTGTTGGCGTACCGGGGAATTCCTGCGACCATCTGCTACCAGGGCAAGATTGACCGGTACAGCACGGGTAAATTAGTCGAGCTGATGGGCATCGAGCTGTTTACGACAGAAGAATTGGAAAATGTGCTCACCGAGGAGGACGAGGTGATCTTAGTGGATTCCCAGAAAGGGAATTCCAACATCATCAATATCACCGGCGATGAGATCATCTGTGTGGATCACCATCCACTCAACGAAAAATACAGCTACCGGTTTACGGATATCCGCCCGGAAGTGGGGGCGTGTGCCACGATCATTGCGCAGTACTTTTATGAGAATGATATCCCGATGGACGATAAGGTTGCCACGACCTTAACTTACGGTATCCGCATTGATACCGGCAATCTCTCCCGCGGTGTCTCAAAGCTTGACGTGGAGATGATTTACCAGATGTTTGACCTCTGCGACAATGAGATCATCCGTATGTTAGAGCACAGTAACCTTTGTTTTGAGGATCTGCTGGCGTATTCCAGCGCCATCTCAAGCATTGAGGTGTACGACGACATCAGTTTTGCCAATACCGGACAGAACTGTCCGGAGGCGTTGATCGCCAGCGTGTCCGATTTTATGCTTGCGTTAAAAGAAGTTGCGTTCTCCGTCGTCTATTCGAGGAGAGAGGGCGGTATCAAGCTGTCGGTGCGAAGTGAGCGGACAGCCCTCGATGCCGGTAAGATCATCAGCGAGGCATTGATGGAAGTTGGAAACGGTGGCGGTCATTCCTCCATGGCAGGAGGTTTTATCCCGTTCGACGGGGACAAGGACGAAGAAAAATTATTGATGGATATGGTGAAGGAACGTTTTATTGCAGTGATCGCAAAGACGAGAGGCGGCAGGCATGAGTGAGCCATTGGCAAGACATCAGCTATTTGAATATGATGAGGCACAGCCGTTTATGATTATCAATATTCCGGGATTTACGCCGGACACGGAGCTTTTGCACAGCCATTGGCATGAGGAGCTGGAAATCGCATACGTCCGGATGGGCAGCAGCCGCCACTACATCGACGGTAAATGCGTTGTGGCAGAGCCAGGGCGTCTGATCGTGACGAACTCCGGGAGCGTGCACAGCATTATTCCGGGAGGAACGACGAGGGAACAGAGCGACGAGATCGCGGCGGTGGTGCTGCTGATCCATGCGCATTTTTTGGAGCAGGTATTCCCGGAGTATGCGTCACTGCTTTTCCTAAATGAAAAGACAAAGGCGCGGGCGGAAATCGGGGAGATTATGGAACGGCTTTCCGAATATGCAAAAAAGGAAAACCACGCATCCTATGAGATATTATACGCCAAGGGGCTTGTGCTACAGCTGCTCTCCTATATGTATGAGGAGGGCGTGATAAGCAAGGAGCATGCCTACGACATCAATTACCTGAAGAACATCGAGCGTATGAAGGGCGTGATCCAGTATGTCGAGAACCATTACACCGAGCCAATCTCACAGAGTGCGGTGGCGCAGAAGTTTTATTTCAGCAGGGAGTATTTTTCCCGCTACTTTAAAAAGACCTGCGGCATGACGTTTACCGATTACGTGACGCAGTACCGCCTGCAGAAGGCGAAGGAAGATTTAATCGGAAGCAGTGCCAGTATCCTTGAGATCGCGCTGAAAAATGGCTTTTCCGACGAGCGGCGCTTTATCAATTCATTCCGCAAATGGTTTGGAACGACACCACTGCAATATCGGAAAAAGGTAAAAAATGCAAAACAAACTGGCTAAAATACAACTGCCAGGTCACAAAACGGTAATTTTTTGTCAAAAAAAGAAAAGAAACAGGGACCCCCTTCTATTATAATGATTCTTGTAACAGGGAGAAATCATTATTTTTAGGAGGGGTTTTTTATGGCTTATCAGAGTAAGAAACTTACGATGAAGGAAAAAATTTCCTATTCATTGGGTGACTGTGGAGCAAATGTCGCTGTGGCGATGTGCTCTACGTTTTTGACTGCATATTATACCGATACGGTTGGTATTGCAGCGACAGCGGTGGCAACGATGATGCTGCTCACCAGAGTGTTTGACGGCGTTACGGATATTATTATGGGGGCAATCGTAGACCGGACAAAGTCAAAGTATGGAAAAGCAAGACCGTGGCTGTTGTGGACCGCACCGTTTATGGGGATCGCACTGGTGCTTCTGTTCAACGTTCCGATGGGGTTAAGTGACAGTGGTAAACTGGTATGGGCATATCTGACTTATATTTTCCAGGCATGTATCGTGTATACAGCAAATAACCTGCCGTACAATGCACTGCTTTCCCGCATGACCTTGGATGTGCAGGACCGTGCATCCACCGCATCGATCCGTTTTGTACTGACACAGCTTACCACACTGATCATCAACGCAGTGACAGCGGGATTCCTCGCAACACTCGGCTGGTTCTGGCTGTCCGTGATCTACGGTATCGTGTGCTGCATCATGCTGATCATCAGTTTCCTTGGAACCAAGGAGCACATCGGAGAGGATGAACTTGGAACGATCAAAGTGGAGACAGTTCCGCTGGGGGAGGCACTGCCTGCACTGCTTAAAAATAAATATTTTTATATCCAGAGCTTACTGTTTTGCTTTTTGTATATCGGAATTGTGAGCACTGGCTCCGTTACATACTATTTCTGCAACAGCGTGCTTGGCAATCTTGCGGTTATCACGCTGACTTCCATGGCGACCACAATCCCGGCGATGATCGTCAATATGATCCTGCCGATGCTGATCGCAAAATACGGAAAGCGTAAGTTAATGATCGCAGGTTCATTTCTGATGATCCTGGGAAGTATCGGAGTCGGCGCAGCCGGAACCAATATCCCGCTTGTTATGGCAGGACTTGTTGTCAAAGGAATCGGAATGGGACCGATCATGTCCGGTATCTTTGCGATGACAGCGGATGTTGTCGATTACGGTGAGTGGAAGACAGGCGTCCGCTCCGAGGGTCTGGTAAACTGCTGTACTTCCTTCGGTATGAAGGTCGGCATCGGACTTGGCTCCGCAGTGGGACTTGCGATCGTAAATGCAGGCGGTTACGACGGACTTGCAGCCGTGCAGACCGAGTCGGCAGTAAACAGCATCCGTTTTGCTTATGGATACAACGGTGCGATCATTGCAGCAATCTGCCTGGTATTGATCCTGTTAATGAATATCGACAAATATATCAAGGAGATCCAGAAAGACCTCGAGGCAAAGAGAGCATAGAAAATGCAGCAGCATGGCGCGCAAAAAAGACAAAAATGGAGGGATTTTTATGTCAGTCACAAGTGATATGGTGAGAAAAATGTTTGGGGAGGGCGACGACAAGCGGGATGCCGGATTGACGACACCGGAGGACATTGTCCGCTATGATGATATCTGTTATGGAACGGACACGACATGGCAGATGTTAGATGTATACCGCCCGAAAAACAGAGAGAATGAGAAACTGCCGGTAATCGTCAGCGTGCACGGTGGCGGCTGGGTGTACGGCGATAAGGAGCGGTATCAGTTTTACTGCATGAATCTTGCCCAGAGGGGATTTGCAGTTGTGAACTTTACCTACCGTCTTGCGCCGGAATTTAAGTATCCGGCATCGATTGAGGACACCAATCTGGTGTTTACCTGGGTGCTCTCTCATGCAGAGGAATACGGCTTTGACACGGCGCATGTTTTTGCCGTGGGAGATTCGGCAGGAGCCCACAATCTGGGACTGTATGCTTCCATTTGTACCAACCCGGAATATGCGAAGGAATATGAGTTTAAGACACCGGAGGGATTTGCTCCGACAGCCATCGCATTGAATTGCGGCGCTTACTATATTAAGCTTAGCGATGACCCGAAGGATATGAATACACTGCTCATGAAGGATTTCCTGCCGGAGGGCGGAAACGACAGGGAGATGCAGCTGATCTCCGTGGCGGAGCATGTGACCGGCAACTATCCGCCGACCTTCTTTATGACGGCGACAGGAGATTTCTTAAAGGAACAGGCACCGATCATGGCAGAGAAGCTGGCAGCCTGCGAGGTGCCGTTTGTGTACCGGTTTTACGGTGGAAGCAAAAATCCGCTGGGACATGTGTTCCACTGCAATATCAAGTCTGCAGATGCAAAACTGTGTAACGATGAAGAGTGTGATTTTTTCAAAAGGTTTTGTGAGGAATAAATGGCAGGCTGCTCCGGCAATGACTCTTGACAAATCCGGCAAAATGGGGATATACTAACACATAGTTTATGAGCAAAGGCGATGACGAAGACAGTAGTTTTCCTCAGAAAGTCACAGAGAGCCGGTGGCGCAGCGATGCGCATGGTGGAAGCCGGTACGAGTAGGAGAAGAATGAACATCACTTCCAAGCCGCAGTCCGAAATGCGAATGCAGAGTAGAGGCTGACGTCTTTCCTACGTTACAGGGAACGAAGTATCCGGATTTTTTCCGCGTACATTGTATATAGGTGGTATAACGACGCTAAGACCCTCGTCCTATTTACAGGATTGAGGGTCTTTTTTAATTCATTATCATGATGGAGGATTAGAACATGTATAACAAAGTCGACACGAACCTGAACTTTGTAGACAGAGAAAAACAGGTAGAAAAATTCTGGGATGACAACGACATTTTCCGCAAGAGTATGGAAAACCGCAAGGAAGGCGAGACTTACACCTTCTACGACGGCCCGCCAACTGCAAACGGCAAGCCGCACATCGGACACGTGCTGACCCGTGTTATCAAGGATATGATTCCGAGATACCAGACCATGAAGGGCAAATATGTACCGCGTAAAGCCGGATGGGACACACACGGACTTCCGGTGGAGCTTGAGGTGGAGAAGATGCTTGGCCTCAACGGAAAAGAGCAGATTGAAGAGTACGGTATGGAACCTTTCATCAAAAAATGTAAGGAGTCCGTATGGAAATACAAAGGCATGTGGGAGGATTTCTCCGGCACAGTTGGTTTCTGGGCTGATATGGATAACCCGTATGTCACCTATGATGACAACTTTATCGAGTCCGAGTGGTGGGCATTAAAAGAGATCTGGGATAAAAAGTTACTGTACAAAGGCTTTAAGATCGTACCTTACTGCCCGCGCTGCGGTACCCCGTTATCTTCCCAGGAAGTGGCACAGGGATATAAGACTGTCAAAGAGCGTTCCGCTGTAGTCCGTTTTAAGGTAGTCGGCGAGGATGCGTATTTCCTGGCATGGACCACAACTCCGTGGACACTGCCATCCAACGTGGCTCTTTGCGTGAACCCGAATGAGACATACTGCAAGGTAAAAGCCGCGGACGGATACACCTACTATATGGCAGAGGCGCTGCTTGATAAGGTGCTCGGCAAGTTGGGTGACGAGGAGAACGGCGTAAAAGCATACGAGGTATTAGAGAAGTATGTTGGTTCTGATTTGGAGTACAAGGAATATGAGCCGCTGTATGCATGTGCCGGCGAGGCTGCTGCAAAACAGCATAAAAAAGGCCATTTTGTGACCTGTGATACCTACGTTACCATGTCAGATGGTACCGGTATCGTTCATATCGCACCTGCTTTCGGTGAGGACGATGCCAATGTAGGACGCAAATACGACCTGCCATTTGTACAGTTCGTAGATGGTAAGGGTGAGCTGACAAAAGAGACTCCGTATGCCGGACTTTTTGTGAAAAAGGCAGACCCGGAAGTATTAAAAGACTTAGACGCACAGGGCAAACTGTTCGATGCACCGAAGTTTGAACATGACTATCCACATTGCTGGAGATGTGACACACCGCTTATCTACTATGCAAGAGAGTCCTGGTTCATCAAGATGACCGCCGTAAAAGACGACTTGATCCGCAACAACAACACCGTCAACTGGATCCCGGAGTCCATCGGAAAAGGACGTTTCGGTGACTGGCTTGAGAATATCCAGGACTGGGGTATCTCCCGTAACCGTTACTGGGGAACTCCGTTAAATATCTGGGAGTGCGAGGGCTGCGGACATCAGGAGTCCATCGGAAGCCGCGCAGAGTTAGCAGAGAGAAGCGGCAACCCGGATGCAGCAAAAGTAGAGTTGCACCGCCCGTATATCGACGAAGTGACCTTTACCTGCCCGGACTGCGGCAAGACCATGCACCGTGTGCCTGAGGTCATTGACTGCTGGTTTGACTCCGGTGCAATGCCATTTGCACAGCATCATTATCCGTTTGAGAACAAAGATTTATTTGAGCAGCAGTTCCCGGCACAGTTTATCTCAGAGGCGGTAGACCAGACCCGCGGATGGTTCTATTCCCTGATGGCAGAGAGCACCCTGCTTTTCAACAAAGCACCATATCAGAATGTCATCGTCTTAGGACATGTGCAGGATGAGAACGGACAGAAGATGAGCAAATCCAAAGGAAACGCCGTTGACCCGTTCGATGCATTGGAGACTTACGGAGCAGACGCGATCCGCTGGTATTTCTACATCAACAGTGCACCGTGGCTGCCGAACCGTTTCCACGGCAAAGCCGTACAGGAAGGACAGCGCAAATTCATGGGAACCCTGTGGAATACTTACGCATTCTTCGTACTGTATGCGAATATCGATGAGTTTGACGCAACCAAATACACATTAGATTACGACAAACTTTCCGTTATGGATAAATGGCTGTTGTCCAAGTTGAACACTGTGATCAAAGAGGTGGATGACAACCTTGGCAATTACCGGATTCCTGAGGCTGCAAGAGCGATGGATAGCTTTGTGGATGATATGAGTAACTGGTATGTCAGAAGAAGCCGTGAGCGTTTCTGGGCAAAGGGCATGGAGCAGGATAAGATCAATGCGTACATGACACTTTACACTGCACTGGTTACCATCTGTAAGGTGGCTGCACCGATGATCCCGTTTATGACAGAGGACATCTATCAGAACCTGGTACGCTCTTTGGATAAGACTGCACCGGAGAGTATCCATCTGTGCGACTTCCCGGTTGCAAACGAGGCATATATCGATATTGAGTTAGAGAAAAACATGGACGAAGTATTAAAAATCGTTGTCATGGGTCGTGCGTGCCGTAACTCTGCCAACATCAAGAACCGTCAGCCGATCGGCAACATGTATGTCAAGGCTGAGTCTGTACTTCCGGAGTTCTTTGTGGAGATCATCGAGGACGAGTTAAACGTCAAGAAAGTAAACTTCACCGATGATGTGAGCGCTTACACCAGCTACACCTTCAAACCGCAGCTGCGTACCGTAGGACCGAAATACGGTAAGTTCTTAGGTCAGATCCAGAAAGCATTGGCAGAACTTGACGGAAATGCAGCCATGGCAGAATTAAAGGCAAACGGTGTGCTTGCCCTGCCGTCCGTGGATGAGTCCGTGAAGCTTGCAGAGGAAGACCTGCTCATCACCATGACACAGATGGAAGGTTATGTGACAGAAGGGGATAACACAGTAACCGTTGTCCTTGACACCAACCTGACACCGGAGCTGGTAGAGGAAGGTTTTGTCCGCGAGATCATCAGCAAGATCCAGACCATGCGTAAAGAGGCTGGATTTGAGGTTATGGATAAGATAACTATTTATTATAAAGCAGATGAAAAAGTATCTGGTATTTTCACAAAATATAGTGATACAATTAGAGCAGATGTGCTGGGATTAGACATCGTTTCCGATACCGTGGACGGTTATCAGAAAGAGTGGAACATCAATGGTGAACATGTTCTTTTGGGAGTGAAAAAAGGAGGAAACTAGATGAAAGCAAATCTCTTTGATAAAAAGACCTTTATTCAGAACGTACGCGAAAACTTAAAGAATCTGTATCGTAAGACTCTAGACGAGGCAAGCCAGCAGGAAATTTTCCAGGCGGTGTCCTACACCGTCAAGGAAGATATCAATGACAGGTGGCTGGCGACGCAGCAGGCGATGGACCGTGAGGAACCGAAGATCGTCTATTATATGTCCATGGAGTTTCTGATGGGGCGTGCCCTTGGAAACAACATGATCAACTTAAAGTACTACAAAGAAGTAAAGGAAGCCCTCAAAGAGATAGGCCTTAATTTAGATGAGATCGAAGACCAGGAGCCGGATCCGGCTCTTGGAAACGGTGGACTGGGACGACTGGCGGCATGCTTTTTGGAGTCACTCTCCACATTGGGGTATGGTGTCTACGGCTGTGGCATCCGCTACCGCTACGGAATGTTCCGTCAGAAGATCCAGGATGGATTCCAGGTCGAGACGCCGGATACCTGGCTGCAGAACGGTTATCCATTTGAGATGCGGCGGCCGGAATACCGCTATGAGGTAAAGTTTGGCGGCAGTGTCGCAGAGGAGACAGACTTAGACGGAAGAACCCATTTCGTGCAGAAGGATTGTCAGTCTGTCATGGCAGTGCCCTATGACATGCCGATCGTCGGATACGGCAACAACGTGGTTAACACTTTGATGATCTGGGATGCGGAGGCAAAGGAAAGCTTCGAGTTAGACTCCTTTGACA
>CAVCFM010000370.1:0-5421 GCA_963601305.1 bacterium
CTGATCAATGAAGTATTCAGCGATATTAAGACCAGCTACAGCAATGCGGAGCTGCTCTCTCTTGCTGCACAGGTATTCAATTACAAACTTGGCGAGACATCCGGTTTCCCATTCGAGAAAAACAGTACGACACTTGGATCTAAGGGAAGTATCGTGGCACCATGTGATCTGGAGTCCAACGTAATCGAACTGCACTCGTTCCTGTATGAAGATACCGATTACACACCGACAGAGACCGTGCTGTCTAACAGCGCTAAGATCATCAATGACACCGGATTCCATCAGGGAGATGGCTATTAAAATGAAAGTAGATATCATAATTCCGACTTACAAGCCGGATGACACATTTTGTCTGCTCTTGCAAAAATTGCGGGAGCAGACCTTTGTCGTTCATAGGCTTATTATTATGAATACCGAAGAGACATTGTGGGAAAATGCAAAACAGAAATATCCCATAGACGCCCGTCTGGCAGAACTGCCGTATGCGTACGAGATCCATCACGTAAACAGGGAGGAATTCGACCACGGGAAGACAAGGTATCAGGGCGCGCAGTTCTCGCAGGCAGATGTGGTATTGTTCATGACGCAGGATGCGGTGCCGGCAGATAGCGAGCTGGTGGGGCAGCTGACCCGATCCCTGGATTCGGTAGAAGACGGGGAAGGCACAGTGGCAGTTGCCTACGCGAGACAGCTTCCTAGAGAGGACTGCCATGTTGTGGAGCGCTACACGAGGGCGTTTAATTATCCAAAGGAAAGCCGCAAAAAGACAAAGGCAGATATTGATGCACTCGGGATCAAGACATTTTTCTGCTCGGATGTGTGTGCAGCGTACCGCAGGGATTTATTTGAAAAATTAGGCGGATTTGAGTCGCCGGTAATTTTTAACGAGGATATGTTTTTTGCAGCAAATGCGATCATGCATGGATATGCAGTGGAATATGTGGCAGAGGCAAACGTGATCCACTCTCACAACTATTCTGTCGCGCAGCAGTTTCACCGCAACTTTGACCTGGCAGTCTCCCAGACGATGCACCCGGAGATCTTTGAGCAGATCAGTTCCGAAGCAGAGGGAATGAAGCTGGTAAAGAGCACGGTAAAATACCTTTGCAGTATCCACAAGCCTTATTATATCTGGCATCTTGGATGGCAGTGTGTGGGAAAATATGCGGGATATTTTCTGGGAAAGCGCTACCGCAAACTTGGAAGAAAACAGATTATGGCTTGTACGATGAGTCCGGATTACTGGAAGAAAATTTGGAAATGAGAGGGAAGCAGATGAAAAATGTGTTATACGTAGTAGTTCCCTGTTACAATGAGCAGGAGGTACTGCCTGAAACAGCCAGGAGACTTTTGGAAAAATTAAAAAATCTGATGGCGGAAAATAAGATTGACAGGCGCAGCCGCGTTTTATTTGTCAATGATGGATCGAAGGATGCAACATGGTCTATGATCCAGTCACTTTCTGCGACAAATCCTGTATATGCAGGTGTGAACCTCTCACGCAACCGGGGACATCAGAATGCGCTGCTTGCGGGAATTGCGACGGCGGCAGAGCATGCGGATATGATTGTGTCTATGGACGCGGATCTACAGGATGACATCAATGCCATGGATGCGATGATCGAGGCGTATGGGGCAGGCAACGACGTGGTTTACGGGGTCCGTTCTTCCAGAGAGAAGGACACGCCGTTCAAGCGCATTACGGCACAATCTTTTTACCGGCTGATGCGCATTATGGGAGCGGAAATCGTGTATGACCATGCGGATTATCGTCTGCTCAGCAAAAGGGCTGCACAGGCACTTTTGAGCTTTGAGGAGGTAAACTTATTCCTGCGGGGAATTGTTCCGCTGGTAGGATTCCAAAGTACCACGGTATCTTACGAGCGCGGAGAGCGTTTTGCAGGGAAGAGCAAATATCCGTTGGGCAAGATGTTAAGCTTTGCGTTGGAGGGGATTACCTCGCTCTCGGTAAAGCCGATCCGGATGATCACCCTCGGCGGTATGTTTGTGTGCGTCGTAAGCCTGATCATGCTGATCAAGGCGTTTGTGGATTACGGTATGGGAAATGTAGAGCCGGGGTGGACAAGCCTGATGATCTCTATCTGGGTCTTAGGCGGGCTGCAATTGTTTGCCATCGGTATTATCGGGGAATATATTGGTAAGACTTACATGGAGACGAAAGGGAGACCGCGTTTTATCATTGAGTCGGTGCTCCTTCGGGAAGATGAAGAAGTGGAGTGACGGTACATGCAAAAAAGTAAGGGGTTTACATGGCTGTTCTGGCTGATATTGATGGGAGCCATTTTTGGAATTCTGTGTTTTTGCGGATATTCCGATGGAGACGATGCATATTTTTATGAGTATACCCACAGTATGGGATTTCTGGAATATCTGGGGTGGCGCTATCAGACATGGGTCGGTCGTATGACGGCAGAGGCGCTGGTGTATCTTACATTCCGGCTTGGATTATGGTTTTGGCGTGCCGTCAATGCTGTTATGATGGTATTACTTCCGGTAGGAATTCTGCGGCTTGCGGGCAAGGTGGCAAGGGTGCCGGAGGGCAGCCTGATGTACTGGAAGGAAAGCAGACCGGCGATAGCATCCGGGGATTATCACGAGATGGGCATTGGCGCATGCGTCACGGCTGTGGCAGGATATTTATTGATGAGCGTCTGGACACTTGGATATGCTGCTGTGTGGGTGAATGGCTCTATTTTTTATACCTGGTGCTTTACCTGTGGCGTGTGGGCGCTGATCCCATTTGCGGACTGCCTGTATTGGAGGGAGGAACCCATCTGGGGAAAAGGAGAGTGGCAGGTATCCTTAGAGGGCTGCGACGCCAGAAAGTTTTTGTTTTCCATTCCGCTGGCATGCATCGCCTCCATGTCAATTGAGCAGATGGGTGCGGTACTGCTGGTTTTGGAAGTGCTTGGAGTCATCTATGTGCTTGCAAAATGGCATAGGTTTCATCCACTGCTTTTCGCGCAGACGGTAGTAACACTTGTATCATTTTCGGTGCTCTTCCTGGCACCGGGAAATGCGGTGCGTTCAGCGACGGAGGTCACATCCTGGATGCCGCAGTATGCCACGATGAGCGTGGGAGAGCATGTGTTTATCACGGCACAGTGGCTGCTGTCGTCTTTTGCGAATGAGAACAGGCTGTTTTTGTGCGGCATCTGGATGGCAGGAATCCTATTGCTATTGCAGCGGGAAGGGCGTGGCATTGCAGAGAGACTGTGGATGATCTTAGCAGGCATTTTTACCGTGTCCTATCTGTTACCATTTGCCGGGATCACGGTGCTTTCCGATATGGGGATATCGCTTGATATCACTGCGCGTGTAGATGCAGTGCCAACGCTATTGGAACTGACGGATACGCAGGCGGTGGCGATGGGATGGACGGCTGCTGCGCTTATCTTTACCGCGGTGTTCCTCTTTTATGCATCGGGCAGCCAGGTCACATTGTTATTGGCTTATCTGGCAGGGATTGCCAGCGAGGCGATCATGTTCTTTTCACCGACGATGTACGCATCTGGTGCCCGGGTGTATTATCTGACGGACTTGTTGTATCTGTTTGTTATCCTTGCACTTTCCTTTGGAATCCGGGACAGAAAATGGCGCAGCCGTTTTTATGGAATACTGGTTTTACTTGCCATTTTGCACTTCCTCGTGCAGATTCCGGAACTGGTACAGATAGTTTCATAGATTTTTGATAAAGTTATCACAATTTCAACACAATTCCAAGGTAGACTTCATATCAGATAAGAAAAAAAGAAGTAATTACGAAAGGGGAAACGAATTATGGATAACAACAATTACAACAACAACGATGTTAATCATAGCAGCAACACAAACGGCACAGGCAATGTGAACAATTCTCAGAACGGGGATTCGTTCTATTCCTACGGCAGCCAGAACTATGGTAATAACAGCCAGAGTTATCAGAACCAGAATTACCAGAACAACAATAGTCAGACCTATGGCAGCCAGACTTACGGCAATCAGACCTATGGCAGTCAGAGCTACAGCAATCAGACCTACACCAATCAGACTTACCAGCAGGCGACTCCTCCCAAAAAAGAGAAAAAGAAACGTGAGAGAAAGCCGGGCGGATTTGGAACAAAGATTGCAAAATGCGCAGCGCTGGCACTGGTATTCGGACTTGTGTCCGGTGTGGTATTCGAGGGCGTACATCTCACATCCGGAGCTATCTTCGGAACGGAGGAGCAGGCAAGTACATCCAGCAGTGTCCTGACAAAGGCTGACTCATCGGGAAGTGTGCAGGCAACAGCAACATCAAGCACTTACGCAGCAAGTGATATTTCAGATATTGTATCGGAGGTTATGCCTTCTATCGTGGCGATCACGAATGTGAGCCAGCAGGAACTTCAGAGCTTCTGGGGCAGCCAGACATATGAGAGCACAAGCTGTGGTTCCGGTATCATTGTCAGCCAGGATGATAACAACTTATATATTGCAACAAACAACCATGTGGTAAATGGTGCAGACAGCCTGACCGTTACATTTGCAGACAATTCCACTGTCACAGCAGAAGTAAAGGGAACAGACCCGTCTACGGACCTGGCAGTTGTCAGCGTAGCACTTTCCAACATTGAGTCCGATACGATGTCAAGCATCAAGGTAGCAACTCTGGGAAGCTCTTCCGACTTAAAGGTTGGTGAGGCATCCATCGCTATCGGTAATGCACTTGGATATGGACAGTCTGTTACAACAGGTGTCATCAGCGCTTTAAACCGTGAGGTAACCGTATCTGATTCCTCCAGCGATACTGCATACACTGCAGAACTGATCCAGACAGATGCAGCAATTAACCCAGGTAACAGTGGTGGTGCTCTGTTAAACGCATTAGGTGAGGTTATCGGTATCAACTCTGTCAAATATTCTGACACAGACGTTGAGGGTATTGGATATGCAATCCCGATTGACACAGCAATGCCAATCATCGAGGATCTGATCACCAAAGAAAAAGTAGATGAATCTGAGAGTGCATACTTAGGTGTTGCAGGCGTTGATGTATCGGATGATGTATCAAGTACTTACAATATGCCGACAGGTGTGTATGTCGCACAGGTTATGGAAGGTTCCGCTGCAGAGAAAGCAGGTATCTGCAAAGGCGATATCATTACCCGGTTTGACGGAAAAGATATCACTTCCATGGAAGAGCTTTCCGACAGAATGCAGTACTACGCTGCAGGCACGACCGTAGATGTTGTGATCATGCGTTCCTCCAACGGTGAGTATGTGGAGAACACGATCAGCGTAACACTTGGTAAGAAAAATTAATAGGAATGAGGAATGTTTTCTCATAAAATAATCGAGTAGGAGGCTAATCATTAATTGATTAGCCGACCTCTCACACCACCGTGCGTACCGTTCGGTACACGGCGGTTCAATCAACTT
>CAVCFM010000371.1:0-8629 GCA_963601305.1 bacterium
CCATATAGACATCGTCTCCGTCTCCGTTTGCAAGCAGCACGTATTCCAGCTGATGTTCATCAAATACTTTAAAGAACTGATAACCATTTACAAGCTGGCTGTCTGCCGGGGAATCCACAAATGCCTGTGCCGGCTCCACATATTTGTCAGCCTCAGGAAATGTCGATGCAAGCACCTTGCCCTCCACATCGATAATGCACAAGTCAATTCTTGTGATACCCTTTAATCCATCAATTGTATTCTGAAGTATTTGATTTGAAATCATAAGCTTCGCTCCTTCTTTTTTGCTTCTTTTGAGACATATTTCATGTGCAACTTTCACAAAAGAAAGAGCACTTATTTTAGATGAAACAAAAATATCTAACCTATATTTTATAGCAAAACGACAAAAAAATAAAGAGGAAATGCTTATTTTTTTATGCATTTCCCCTTTTCCTACATCGCATGTTCCTGAAATCCCTCTCCGAGGACCTCTCTGGCATCGGAAACAATCACAAAAGCATCCGGATCTATCTCTGCAACGATCTCCTTAACCTGCACGATCTCCTTCTTGGCAACCACGCAGTAGAGCATGCATTTATCCTTGCCGGAATACATTCCCTTCGCCTTTAATCCTGTGACCCCCCGGTCCATACTTGCCATGATCTTCTGTGCCACCTGTTCGTACTGATCCGTGATGATATATGCCACCTTGGAGAACTTAAAGCCCTCCATCAGCGCATCGGATACCTTGCTGGTAATAAAGATCGCCACAATCGCATACATCGTCACATGCACACCGAACATATACATACCGGCTAACACGATCAAACCGTCTAACACCTGCATGATCTGCACAACAGAATAGTGCCGCATATAGTGCTGGATCAACACCGCCACCATCTCGGTTCCTCCGGTGGTTGCTTTTGCCAGCAGCACAAGACCCATTCCGGCGCCACCGATGACACCACCGAAGATAGCAGCCAGCGTGTAATCCCCCTGCGCCATATCAATCGCCGGAAGAATATCCATCCACACAGACAGTAACACCGTTCCCACAATAGTTCGCCAGATGAACCGTTTTCCCTTGATGAGCCATGCAAAAATAAAAAACGGAACGTTCAGGCAGATATTGGCAATACCAAGCGAGATTCCGCCGTCTATGAATACTTTTGAAATCTCTTTGATGATAATGGCAAGACCGGTAAATCCTCCCGTTACCATGCCGATTGGATCATAGATGCACTGTATGCTCACCGCGATCAGCGCCGTACCGATAATAAGCATCACATAATCCCATGCTTTTGATCTTTTATAAAAAAACTTCTGCATTTCACTGTTCCTCGGATTCCAACAGCCTGCGGCGATATTTTTCAATGCTGTTCTTCAATCGCCCGCGGCGTGCTAATTTTCTAAAAAATCCACGAACTCCTCCGGTCCGGCTGCCAAGGCCAAGTTCGCCCTCACCATACCAGATGTTCGCGTTCATCTTATCCCGGTGACTCAAGAAAAATTCCTCCTGCATCGGTGTCGGCAGAATGGAGACGATCACATCCGGTGTCATTGCGTTCATATCATTGATCACTGCCTCAAAATCACCCACGCAGTTTTCCAACGCATACTCACCCGCAATGATCAGCTTCGGAAAATCCTTTAACAAATGTTCCTTCTCGTCTAAGACGCGCTCTTCGCTCTGACCGAGTAAAAATACGCTCTTGCTGTTGCGCTCCACCCGTTTGAAAAACTCATAGGCGAAATCGTTCTCCTCTGTCTCCCGTATGCGCTGCATGGTGTCAATTCCTGCCACCTGCAAAATTTCCTTTTCACCAATGATGGCAAGATCCAGCCCCTGTATCACTTCCCGCAGAGTCTCACTCTCCTCCGCATCGATGAGCATCTGCATGGAGATATTCTCTATTGTATTCAATACGTTGTTCTCCAGGAATGTCTCCACCTGCCGGATTGCTTCCCGCACCGTATAGTTGTCGAGACCAAGTCCCAGAATGTCTATCTTCTTTGTCATGCTACTCCCATAATCATTTCCGCTGGTTTATAAAAATATACGCACATTTTGTATCAACATGTTCATTCATCACATGAATATTTCAGTACACTAGTATAGCAAAACTCATTTTACTTTTCAAGTTTCAGTGGATGTCAAGTAATTTTTCCTACTTTTATCCACACTCATGTAAAGTTTATGATATCTCCACAAAACAGACATTCGATTTTTTTACTATGTAAACCACATTTTTTCACACAAATTATGTGGATAATGTGAATAACTTCGTGTATAACTCGTTTTTTTGGAATTTTCCACCCTTTTTTATGTGGATAAGTTTCCACACGTATCCACAAAGGATTTTATTTTTAGTCAAAAATTTCTATTCACTTTTCGAAATTTGTGCATGTTGTATAAGTGGCTTTTTCCACAAGAATTTGTGGTTTAGGTCTAATTTCCCACGTATTTTAGGTGTTATCACAGGATAAAATATGCACTTGCCGCCACCTGCAACTGGCTTGACGTTTTCTATCGCACAAAAAAGGAGCAGCTTTCGCTGCTCCCAAATCGTTATCTCTTAGAAAATTCTTCTCACACAGATCGGGGTACGGTAATTTACGTTTGAATATGTAATACCCGAAGACGGTGTACTTGCATGTACAATCGTGCCATTTCCTACATAAATAGCCACATGTCCACTGTAACATACGATATCACCCGGCTGTGCCTCTGATAAATCTACTGCATATCCACAACTTCTAAGTGCACTGGAAGAATGTGGTAAACTGATGCCGAATGCGGCATATACGCTCATTACAAATCCGGAACAGTCTGTTCCGTTGGTAAGACTGGTACCTCCATAGACATATGGATTACCAACAAACTGGCACGCATAATTTACAACTGCCTGACCGTTGGAACTGGTCGGTGCCGAGTATGTAGTCGAACTTGAGCTGGAACTTGAACTGGATGAGGAGGCTGCTTTCTGTCTCGCTGCGGTTGCCGCTGCTGCTGCTGCCTCACGCTCTGCCTCTTCCTTCGCAAGTCTGGCCTCTTCCTCTGCCTTGGACTCTGCCTGCACAAATTCAGTCGTCAATGTTACATAATCGGTGGATACATAGCCATCACCCTCCTCGGTGGTAACCTTTACCCAGCCGTCCATAGATTCATCAATTACTACCAGGTCATCCTCGATCGGAACCAGTGTCAAAACTGCTGCATCCAGGGATGGCTCGGTACGAACCTTCAATGTCGTCGTGGTAACTTTTGCATAACGGGTGCTGACCGCTTTTGCCAGCTCCTCGTCACCGGTCACAACGTATTCGCATTTTACATATCCTTCTACGTTACCGGATTTGATACGATACCAGCCGTCTTCCGTGGTCTCAAGCACGGTCGCTGCTGAATTATTGTATAACTTACCGACCACTTCGCTCTCCGTGTTCGGTTCGGAACGGACATTCACGTAATTATCAACCTGCGCGATCGCAATGTCTGAATATTCAGATGCCACTTCCGGAACTTCGTTCTCGGCAATCCGTGCTTCCTCTGCCTCTGCTGCAAGCTGTGTTGCAAGTTCATTGCCATCGATCAGGCAATTAGAAATCGCAAGAGATACTCCTGCGGATGGGTTCTTGTTAGTGATCGTCGGTGTCTCTGCTGAGACTGCTGCTGTTACGCCTGCGGTCAATGCCGGTGTCGTAGATGCAGCGTATATCGTTGATAAAGGACTTTCTACAAGTAAAATTCCTGCTAAAGCCAATCCTGTTAAGCCAACTGCTTTTCTCATGTATGGTATGCCTCCAATAACCAGAGTTCATAATTATTACGAATTTGTTACATTTGTTACATGGTTATTATAGCAGAGGCATTATGCCATGTCAACCGAAAAACAGCCGTAATTTCTTATCCTTGATATTCCGGTACTTTCGTGCCATAATCTAGGTGTAAAAACAATTCTAACCCTTACATGAAAGGTGGTGTTTTTATGGATTTTTCAACCGTTGATATGGCTCTTGGCACTTTATCTGCCTACGATGCAGCCTCCGTAAGCCAGGGAAGTCTCGCTTACGCTGTCAGTACCGCAGTGCTCAGCCAGTCTCTTGATCTGACTCAGGAGATGGGCGCTTCCATGATCCAGATGATGGAACATTCCGTAACACCGGAACTTGGCGGCACTATCGATGTCTATATCTAAGAAGCAGTGCTGAATTAATAATCACAAGCACGGAGCCACAGTTATGTACCAACGCACCTACCACGGGGTTTAACACGCCGGTGATCGCAAGTATGATTGCAAGGAAGTTAAGCCCCATGGAAAAGGTCAGATTTATTTTTATCGTGATCATCATCCGCTTCGACAACGCAAACAGATGCGGAAGTTCTTTTATCTCATCATCCACAAGCGCAATGTCCGCTGCATCCACGGCAATGTCACTGCCGACTCCGCCCATGGCAATTCCCACATCCGCTTTTTTTAATGCCGGCGCATCGTTAATTCCATCTCCGATCATGCAGACATGCTGTCCATTTTTCTGATACATCTCGATCGTGTCAAGCTTGGTCTGCGGCAGACAGTTTGCATACACTTCCGTCATTCCCAGTTTTCCCGCAATGGCGCCTGCCGCCTTTTCATTGTCTCCCGTGAGTAACACCGGTTTTACGCCAATCCTGCCCAGTTCGTCAAGCATCGTCTTCGCCTCTTCTCGCAGCGTATCCGCCAGACAGATGATTCCCGCCAGCTTTCCATCCAGCGCTACATAGACCGCAGTCTGTCCCTGATTTAAAAATGTTTCTATCTCCGCCTGAAAACCATCATCCAGCGCAATGTTATCTTTCTCCATCATTCCGCGGTTTCCTGCGATGACTGTACGCCCGTTCACACTTGCCTTAACCCCCTGGCCCGGTATCATCTGAAACTCCGTGGAGGAAGGCAGCGTTTTCCCGGTTTCTTTTCTATAGGAAGCTACGATTGCTTTTCCCAGCGGATGTTCCGATGTGCTCTCCGCAGCCGCAGTCAGTGCAAACAGCTCTTCCTCTGACATTTCCGGCAGAATACTCTTTACTTTTACCACCACAGGCACGCCCTTCGTCAATGTTCCTGTCTTATCAAACGTAATCTCTGTCACTTCCGCGAGCCGCTCTAAGGCGTCACCTTCCCGGACAAGGAACCCGTGCTTTGTCGCATTTCCGATTGCCGCCATGATTGCCGTCGGCGTGGCGAGCACTAACGCGCAGGGGCAGAACACAACCAGTATCGTAACCGCGCGGATGATCTCTCCGCTGACTGCCCACGTAATCGCTGCTGCCGTCAGAGCGATCACCACGATCCAGGTCGCCCAGCGGTCAGCCATCCCGACAATTTTTGCCTTACCGGCATCCGCGGACCTTACAAGCTGTATCATTCGCTGGATGGAAGAGTCTTCTCCCACCTTTGTCGCCTCCATATCAAATGTGCCGAACTGGTTGACTGTCCCGGAGGTCACCTCATCACCGACCGACTTATCCACCGGCATCGATTCCCCTGTCATGACCGCCTGGTTGATTGCCGTCTGTCCCGATAAAATAATGCCGTCCACCGGAATCGTCTCTCCCGGAAATACACGCAGCACATTGCCGATGCCCACCTGCTCCGCCGGGATTATTTTTTCTGCCGCAGCACTTCCAACGCTCCATCCGGCTCTTGACTCCGCGATCACACGCGCCGTCTTAGGCATCAGATTGACCAGCTTCTCGATACCTGCCCTTGCCTTCGCAACAGTCAGCTCCTCGAGAAGTCCTCCTATCTGCATGATAAATGCAACTTCCCCGGCTGCAAAATACTCTCCGATTATCACCGATGCGATCAGCGCCAGCGATACTAACACATCCGCCTTGATGTCAAACTCGGTGATAAGCCCTATGACTGCCTCCATAATGATCGGCAGTCCGCACAGCATGATCGCAACCCATGCCATATCAAACGGCAGTGGTTCTATGCCAAGAAAGCTTGCCACCAGCGCAATACCAGACAGTACCAGAAATGTAATATCTCTTTTCGTTCCACCGAACTCCAGCAATTGTTCCATCTTTTCCACAATCTGTTTCATTTTATAACCAGACTCCTTTCCGCCCTTCTTATACCTATAGGTGTATATGTTTTACGTCACTCATTATACCTATAGGGGTATATGTTGTCAAGGGTGGGATTATTCCATAAAAAAAGCAGATACCTTTGCTTCACACAAAAGTATCTGCCTTTTATTTCAGACTCTATGACATATTTGCAAAACGCTCCACTGCCTTTGTGAACTCTTCAATGGTCTTATCCGCATCGCCATGCTCAATTCCGTCCTTTACGCAATGCTTGATATGACCTTCTAACACAACCTGTCCACACTTATGAAGTGCAGACTTTGCAGCGTTTATCTGGGATAATACATCCTCACAGGGTACATCCTCATCGATCATCCGGTCAACCGCCTGTACCTGTCCGATTATTTTTGCAAGCCGCCTATGTAAATTGTCTGCATCCATACACTGTTTCATGACAAGCCTCCCAGATTATTTCAGAGCGATTGCCTCAATCTCAAGCATAACATCCTTCGGTAAACGTGCAACCTCCACACAGCTTCTTGCCGGGAAATCGCCGTGGAAAAATGTCTTGTAGATGTCGTTGATTGCTCCGAAATCATTCATTTCCTTAATAAATACAGTGGTCTTCACCACATTTTCCATGCTGGTCCCTGCTGCCTCTAACAGGTTTGCAAGATTGCTGAGCGCCTGCTTTGCCTGTGCTGCTGAGCCCTCCGGGATCTCTCCTGTCTCCGGAACTACCGGAATGATCCCCGATGTATAAACCATGCCATTGACTTCGATTGCCTGAGAATATGGTCCGATTGCTGCCGGTGCATTCTTGGTGCTAATTACATTCTTCATAATACATTCTCCTTTTCACTCATACTGTATGTCAGAAGGGATACGCATGTCATCCCTCATTCACTGATGTTAGCATAGCACATTTGCCAGTTCTGTGCTACTTAATTTTTCGGATGGCACGGTCTGTGATCTCAATGCGGCGCTCTTTGTAAAGTCTGCCTACCGCGCGCTTGAATGCATTTTTGCTGAGCCCCGTCTCACGCTTGATGACCTCCGGCGATGCCTTGTCGGTAAACGGCAGCACGCCCGCAAACTCCTCGATCACTTCCATGACTTTCTCGGCGTCCGCATCCATCTGCAAGTATGCTTTTTCCCGCAATGTGATATCCAGCTTGCCATCCGGCTTAACCCCGATCACCTTCGCCTCGATCACATCCCCGATGCGCAGGTGGCTTGTGTCCTCATGCGCCGGTATCATCGCGGAATAGTGGTCGTCCACCGCCACAAATGTTCCAAAATCATGTCCGAACTCGTAAATTCTTCCGCTTACCACATCATCCTTTTTATAAGGAGAGTCCGTGTCAAGCAGCGTATATAACTTTTTCATGGTCGCACACAGTCTGCGGCTCTTATCAATGTAAAGAGTCACCAGCACCTCATCCTCCGGTGCAACCTTTGCAGTCATCTCTTTATATGGAAGAAACAGGTCTTTCTCCAGTCCCCAGTCCAAGAATGCGCCAATTTTTCCAACCTCTGCCACACGAAGCACCGCAAGACCTCCTAATGTCAGCTTTGGTGTATTGGTCGTGGCAATCAGGCGGTCTTTGGAATCTTTATACAAAAACACTTCCAGTTCATCGCCGATGCATGTTCCCTCCGGCACCTGTTTTTCCGGGAGCAGCACGCGGTTCTCATCGCCCTCATGCTCCGCTAAGTAAACGCCGAACTCCACTTTTTTTATCACTTTTAACTTCTGATATTCGCCTAATCTCATATTTTTCTCCATTCATCTCTCTATGCGATAAATTCCACAACCGCATAAGGTGCTTCCGTTTCGTCCGCCAGCACAACGGTCACTTTGCCCTGCTCTGTCGTCAAAACAGGATACAGCACATCGCCTAACATCGCCGCTTTTTTGTATTCCACACGGATCCTGCCAACCACAAAATCCTCCGGCAGAAATTCCTGCGCCACCGTTACATATTTACTATTATTCATGTGATGGTTGGTGTCAATAAAAAATTTTGCAACCGGAACCGGCTCCCGCCGCTCTCCATCTGCCGGGACTTCGATCTTACGATCGCCCCACGCGCCCTCTAACTCTGCGCCAAAACCATCCTGATATGCCTGTAGCACTTCCTTTGCGATCCGCGCCGGACGCATCCGCTCCAGATCCATGAACACCCACAGGGAATTGGCGGCAACTAACACTCTGCCACTCTCATCTTCGACGGTAAAATTGCGGTATCCGTAAAATCCCTTAAAATTGTACGGCCAGGTATTGACCCGGATGTTATCTCCCATCTGCGGCATCTGTGTGATCACAATCTCCCATGACGAGAGCACCCATGCGTGGTTAATCCGCTTTAAATACTCGACTCCCACGCCCAGATCCTCCGACTGGAAAGAGCAGCAATCCTGCAGATAATCCATCAACGCCTGCAGGGTCAATGTGCCCTCACTGTTTACTTCGCTGTATCGAATCCGACTTGTAAAATTATACATGCTGTGTCATTACCTCTGTTCTGTACTGTTGCTTTGCCTATGCGTTACTTATCGTTCCCGTAATTG
>CAVCFM010000372.1:0-3155 GCA_963601305.1 bacterium
CAAGATGTTTCATGACGCATTGGTGCCTTTCGCAGAAAGGCGGATTATAAAAATGAAAAGAAAAACAGGGAGAAAAAACTGGAAACGCATTATCCCGTTTTACATAATGATGCTTCCCGGACTGGCATATCTGATCATCAATAATTATATACCGATGTTCGGTATTACCATTGCATTCAAAAAGCTGAATTTTCAGAAGGGAATCCTGGGCAGCGAGTGGGTCGGACTTGACAATTTCAAATTTTTGTTTGCATCGTCAGATGCATGGACGATTACGAGAAATACCCTTGCCTACAATGTGATAAATATAATTCTCGGAACTGTTTTGGCATTGGCACTCGCCATCTTCTTAAATGAGATCAGAAATAAGCATATGTCTAAAATATATCAGACATTGGTGCTTCTGCCGTATCTGATGAGCTGGGTAGTTGTGAGCTATATCTGTTACTCCTTTATCTCAGGGGATACGGGAATGATTAATGGCGTGATAAAGGCATGTGGAGGAGAGGCAATCAACTTTTATAATGAGGCAAAATACTGGCCGTTCATCATTGTGTTCTTCAACTTGTGGAAGGGGATCGGCTACAGCATGATCATTTACTATTCCGGAATTGTCGGGATCAGCAATGATTATTATGAGGCGGCTACGTTGGACGGTGCCAACAAATGGCAGCAGATAAAAAATATCACACTTCCGCTGATGAAGCCAACTGTAATTACGATGTTTATCTTAAGTCTTGGCTCTATTATGAGGTCTGACTTTGGTCTGTTCTACCAGCTGCCAAAGAATAGCGGCGCGCTGTATTCAGTGACAAGAACACTGGATGTATATGTATACAACGCATTGATGAAAAATAATGATTTCGGAATGTCGTCCGCTGCCAGCGTATTTCAGGCGGTCATTGGATTTATACTGATTGTCGTAGCAAATAAGGTGGTTGCGAAGGTCAGTGCGGAAAACAAACTGTTTTAGGAAGGAGGAGATAATTTATGATGCGTTCAAAATCAATGACAATCATTGCAAATACGGTATTGAGTATCGTTTCACTGTTGGCGTTTCTGCCATTTGTCCTCTTAATTGTTTCCTCGTTGACGGATAACAGTTGGGCAACTGCCAATGGGTTCTCATTTTTCCCGGCAAAATGGAGCCTGGATGCTTACAGATATCTTGCCGGACAGATGCAGACAATAGGAAAGGCTTATCTGATGACAATCCTGGTGACAGCGGTTGGAACCTTTTTAAGCCTGCTGATCACCAGCCTGTTTGCATATGGATTGAGCAACGACACCATTCCGGGCAATAAGATCTTGAATTTCCTTGTAATTTTTACGATGCTTTTTAATGGAGGTCTGGTAGCAACCTACTATACCTATGCCAATATTTTTCATATCAAGGATACCATCTGGGCATTGATACTTCCTGGATTGATGATGAATGCCTTCAATGTGATCCTTGTAAAAAATTACTTTAAATTTTCAGTTCCGGCGAGTCTGATCGAGGCGGCAAGAATTGACGGGGCGTCAGAGTTCTCCATATATTTTAAAATTGTAATGCCACTCTCAAAACCGATACTTGCGACAATTGGTCTTATGACCGGTCTGATGTACTGGAATGACTGGCAGAATGGTCTGTATTATCTGACGATGAGAAACGGAAGCCACTATTACACCATACAGATCATACTGAACAATATCAACGAGAACATTAACTTCCTGACAAGCAATGCAGGGTCCGTCAGCTCTTCGGTGGCAAGTATGCCGTCGCAGACAGCACGAATGGCGATCGCCGTGATTGGAATTCTTCCAATCTTGATGATCTATCCGTTCTTCCAGAAGTATTTTGTGAAGGGAATTACCTTAGGTGGTGTGAAAGGTTGATGCAAGGGGGAAAATAAAATGAGCAGAGATATCATTGCAGAAAAATTAGAAGCATTTATTGAGAATCAGGAAATTGCAGGGGCAGTTGTGATGGTCCGCAAATCCGGGGAGCTGGTCTATGACAGATCATTCGGCTATGCGGATATTGAGAAAAAGACACCGGTCAATAACCGGACCATATTCCGGCTTGCATCAATGTCAAAACCGGTGGCGACAATTGCTGTGCTGCAGTTGATCGAGAGCGGCAAGATCGGTCTGTACGATGAGGTAAAAAAATACCTCCCGGAGTATACCGGCATGAAAGTATGTGCAGAAAAGTTAAATCCCATGGAATATGAGCCGGACCCGGATAACCCGACCAATGCAGGAGTCTTAGACGAGGTCAGAAAACGGATGCAGTATGTGCCGGCAGACAGGGAACTTACAATTTTTGATCTGTTAAATCACAGTTCCGGTTTGGGGATGGGACCGATTGGATGTACGATGCTTGAGGAAGTCAAAGAAATGAATGATACCATCCGGGAACGGGCGCGAAAATATGCCGCGCTTCCACTTGATTTTCAGCCGGGAACGGATTCCGGATACAGCGCGGTTGCCAATTTTGAGGTGCTGGCAGCAGTCATAGAGGTCGTATCAGGGGAGGGTTTCTATGAATATCTGAAAAAACATGTATTTGCACCGATGGATATCAGAGATCTGACGTATGACCCGGATGCGGAGCAGACAAGCCGTATGCCGCGCTTATATGAATATGTGGACAATGACCACCTTATCGATGTGACGGATACTGATGAGACATGGGGCCGTATGAATCCGGTGGTGACGCATTACTACTCTGCATCTGCGGGGCTGCTTGGCTCCATGGAGGAGTACGAGAAAATTGCCCGTATACTTCTTGACAAGGGTACCTATTGCGGCAGACAGATTTTGAAACCAGAGACCGTCGAGATGATGGCAGGAAAAGGTATCTCGCATGAGTCAAGATTATTTCCGCCGATCTACTGGGGACTTGGCGTCAGTGTCATGGATATACCGGAGGCAATCCATTCCTCTAGGGCAAAAGGCAGTTTCGGCTGGAGCGGAGCATACGGAACGCATATGGTGGTTGACCCGGCGAACCAGTTAGAGTTTGTGCTCGGAGTAAACCGTTCGAATATCGGTGGCGCGGGTTCCTACGTGTCATTTGCCGTGGAGGATGCGGTAAAGCAGATGTATTTGGCGCAGGCGTAAAGCCGGATGGATGTATAATTGTGAAAGGGGTAGGAAACAGATATGGT
>CAVCFM010000373.1:0-4034 GCA_963601305.1 bacterium
GTTCCACCTCGTTTTTGGCACATTTTGCCCACGCATCCTCCAGCGTCTGCGTTACCCTCACAAATTCTGTGTATGCCTCGAAGACATGCAGCAGCGTATTCATCGTCTTATCTGCCAGCACCCCGTTTTCTGAGAGTTTCTCATTTGACTCCGGGCGAAAATCAATCGTAAACGCTTCGAGATACCCGATCTCATCGGTGCATTTTTCCTCTATCAGGCAAAACAGATCATATGCCATCTTCAACGCCTCCATGTCACCGGATGCCTCAAAATAAGAGGAGAGCGCATATATGGCAAACGCCTGATTGTAAGTGTGCTTTGTCGTGTCCGCCGGCGTGCCGTCATAGTTCACCGACCAGAAGATCCCGCCATTTACGGCATCCATGCACATTTCTTTTAAAAATTCATATCCATGCCGCGCTTCTAAAAGAAGGCTCTCGTCTGTTTTTCCAATGCCCTTTAACGTGGTGTAGGCATTTGAGAAAAACCAGGTAATTCTGCTGTTTAAGATACAGCCCTTCACTGCTTTTTTATCTAACTCCAACTCGTAAGAAAGCCACCCATAGTAGCCGCCATACCGGTCGTCTCTCAATTTTTTCCAAAACGGTATGATGACATGTTCCAGATGCTCTTGTGCCTCTTTCGCCAACTGTTGCTTTGTCTGCTGCATATTCTAACCCTCTTCCCCTTCCATCTCATCCTGATTTTTCAGGACAAACCGGATAAATTTCTGACTGTTCTGTGTATGTTTTCCCGTGTCCGGAAACGCAAGCAATAGCGCATCCCCCGAAGCATCCGTAAGATAAGTTCCAAGCAGCGTATCCTTCACATACACCGCACAGGGCACACCGTCCACCTCATAGGCATCGATATCCGTCTCCCCAAACTGCGATAAGGGAAGGAATCCGCCTCCTGCCTCCACACAGTAGTTTAAAAAATGTTCCGGAAGGATGACTGCGTCGAGTTCCCCGTTCTCCCACTGGAAGAAAAACTTCTGATAATTGCTCAGATCCAGTCCCTGCGCCTCCATATCCTCATATGCGATCTGATAGGAAGCGTCAAGCACGACCTTTTCCTGCTCTAACTCTGCGCAAGCGGCAAACTCTGCCACAATCTGTTCCCGTGCATCTTCCTCCAGCTCCTGATTGACCAGTGCACATAAAAACTGCGGCCGCTCCTCTTTTGCGGCGAAAAAATGACAGACGAAAAACACAGGCAGTGCTATGGCTGCAGCCACCAGCAGTATATAGTACCAGTAATACGTCAGCACATACGCTGCTTTCTCTTTTGTTGTCATTCCCTTCGTCCGTTCCCGGAAATTTTTTCGAGTTTCCATTATCTGTTCCTAACCTTTCACTGCCCCTGCTGCCATACCGCTGTATACCTGTTTCTGGAACACCAGGAAAAATACAAGGATTGGCACGATCGTAATCAGAACACCTGCACAGATATAGTTGTACTGACTTCCATAAGGACCGGTAAATGTGTAGAGCGCCGTAGAGATCGTGCGCAGCTTTTTATCCTGAAGGTACAGGTTCGAAGCATAATATTCGTTGTAAACACTGATTCCTTTTAACACCAGTGTCGTCATGATCGCCGGTTTTAACAGTGGGAATAAAATCCGGAAAAACACCCCGAAATAAGTACATCCATCCATAATTGCCGACTCGTCCAGTGATACCGGAAGATTTTCAAAAAACTGGATAAATATGTAAATCGAGACAATATCCGTTCCCATCAGGACGATCATGTATCCATAAAGGTGGTTGATCAGTCCCAGGTTATACATAATCTGATAAATCGTTACCTGCATTGCAATTCCCGGAAGTAATGATGCGAACATAAACAGGTTGTGGATCAATCCCCTTCCCGGAAACTCAAACCGGTTTAGCACATACGCGATCATGGAACCGGTAAATACCGATACGAACAATACCACCACAAGGACAATTCCTGTATTTAAGAAACACCGGAGCATATCCGCCTTTTCGATAGCAATCTTAAAATTTTCCAGATAAGCAAATGATTCCGGCAGTGCAAGCACCGCTGTGGACGCATACTCATCGTTGGATTTAAATGCGGTCAGCACACAGACACACACCGGTGTCAATGCAACCACGGAAGCTGCGATCAGACATACATACTTAAATATGCCAAACAAAACCGAAGACACTCTATCTCTCACCTTCATGCCACAGCACCTCCCTTTTTCGCCTCTCTCTTTCTGCGTTTTTCCGCTTTCTTTCTCCTACGCACGGCTGCTCTTGACTCATCGTCCGTGCCGTTGTCAAACACATATTTAAAGAACAGCTTCTGTGCCACGGTAACGAGAATGATAATTCCCAGCAATACCACTGCCATCGCACATGCCAGACTTAATTTCTGACTCTCGTGTGCCAGACGGTTCATGATAACAAAGTAGGTACCGGTTCCCATCGTACCGTTGGTAATTACATACGGTGGCTCGAATGCGCTTAAGGAACCGCTGATGGATAAGATCAGGTTCAATACAATGATGGACTTGATGCTCGGCAATATAATGTACCGGAACTGATGCCATTTGTTGGCTCCGTCAATGGATGCCGCCTCGTACAAATCTGTATCCACAGACATCATCGCGCCCAAAAATAAGATCATATTCTGTCCTGTGTATCTCCAGACAGAGGTTGCCACCAGGGATATATTGTTAATACTCCGGTCCTGAAGCCAGAGCGGGATATTTTCCAAGTCCATGCCAAACGCCTGTAAAATCGTGTCAAGAACCATGCCTCTTGCATAAAAGAATTTGAAAATAAATCCAACTGCAATTCCTCCGATCAGATATGGAAAGAACATGGTTGCTTTAAAGAAGGATTCTCCTTTTACTTTAAACACCATAAGTGTTGCGAAAAATAGTGCCAGTGCCATCTGAACCAGAGCACCGCCCATGTAATACACACTGACGAAGAGTGACTGGAATATCTCTTCGCGCTTAAATACGTCAATATAATTTTTTAATCCAACCCATTTCATGTCGCTGATATACGACTTTTTGTCATAGAAACTGAATTTTACCATCTCCCCAAAAGGGATATAGGTAAATAACAGTAACAAGAGCAATGGTAAAAACATAAATGTGACAATTACCAAAACCTTCTGTACTTTTCTGCTGAAAAACCATTGTGAAAAACTTTTATTTTTCATGAAATTCTCCTTACTTATGGCAGCAGGGCAGATAAAAAACATCTGCCCTGCCAGCCTGCCTTACCGTGTACGGATGTTACTCATCTACTTCGATACCGGCAGCTTCCTGACCTGCTGCCCACTTCTCATTCCACTCATCCATGATCTCATCAAGACTCTTTTCCTGATAAAGTGCATTCTCAAGGATTTCACAATCCGGGTAATCATTGTTGTTGATACCAACCTCGCCCTCATTGTTGACTGTGTCAAATAAATCCTCTTCCCCTTCTGGAGCCGGGTTGTTGGAAAGCAGTTCTACACCCTCAAAGTCAGCAAGCACATCCGGGAGTTCGCCGTCTTTTCTTGCCGGGATACTGCCCTCATCATCATAGATCGTGGACTCCTCCATCAGCCATTTCATATATAACATTGCTGCGATCTGATTGTCTGTGTCCGCATTCTTGTTGATACCAAAGGAATAGTTACCGCCTGCTGCCGCATACTGTTTTCCGTCAACGGTAATCGGGAACGGCATATATCCAATATCCTCCGGATGGTCACCGGCATCCTTGAACTGATTTACACACCAGGAGCCAAGTACCATCGTTGCGATCTCACCGTCATTGATCTTGGTCTTAGAAGACTCCCAGTCAGTACTTGCAGGGTCTTCCTCGATCAGTCCTCTTGCAACCGACTCATACAGGCAATAATAAACGGCATATGGACCTGTCATATCATCACGCTTTGAGAACGGGTCTTTCATGTACGGCATCTGATTTTTGAAATCCGGATCTCCGGTACATGCGATATCGGTGTAGGCATCCCACGCGCCCATGGTCCAGCCTGCTGCAAAGTTGGTATAAAGTGGAATT
>CAVCFM010000374.1:0-3995 GCA_963601305.1 bacterium
TAAATACACAGTACAACGAAGGCCTGATCGATCAGGAGTTCTACTTAAATGCTGAGGATGCAGATGCAAAAGCAGACTTCGTATCCGGCAACTGTGGAACATACTCCTTCTACATCAACAGCCAGACAGACGTGATCACCTCTCTGTTAGCAAACGATGCAGATGCGAAGGTAGCAGTTCTTGACTTCGGCGCAGGAAGCCCGGATGGAAACGGCTACTACTATGAGTACCCACCTTACGGTATGATCATGGGAATCAACTCCACCACCACAGACGAGGAGAGAGCAGCTGTATGGATGTTCTTAGACTGGATGAGCCAGCCAGAGAATCTCTTCTACTTACAGAACGGTGTTGAGGGCGAGAACTACACATTAGATGATGACGGTATTGCAGTACCGGTTGCTGATTTCGCAGGAGAGTCCAAACTTTCCCAGAACAACAACAAAGACTACTGGTGCTTAGTTGCCGAGGTTGCTAACTACGGCGACGAGGAGAAGAACTACAAAGCAAACTTAAGCACACTTGCACCTGCAGGTTATGAGTCACTCATTGAAGATGCTTACAACTACTCAAAAGAAAACGCTGATTACGGTATTGTAACACCAATCTTTACCAAGGTTGTTGAGGCATCCAGCGATTACTCTTCTGACTTAAATGCAATGTGGCAGGAGTTCTATGTTGACCTTGCAACATGCTCACCGGATGAGTTCGATGCGAAGTACGAAGAGTACTGCCAGGAGTACTTAGACGGCGGTTATCAGGAAATCTTAGACGAGAAGCAGTCCTTATTAGATGAGGGAAGCTACATCGCTGAGTAATCCTTGCAAAAAGAATAAAGACCATAAGAAGGCTGCTGCGATCTGCAGCAGCCTTCCTTTTACAAAAAAAGCGCACACTTGATATGAAAATTATGAATAAATTTGAGAAGAGGGGCGGGTTATGGCTGGACTGGAATATAACAGAGAACAGATAGAAGATTTATTGGATAAGATTGTAACGAGAACCATGCGTATGGATATGACATGGGATTGGCCGTGCGGGGTGGCTTATTATGGCATCAGCAGAGCCTATGAAGTGACAAAGAACGAAAAGTTTCTGAACCTGATGAAGGATCGGATTGATGAATATATAGAACTCGGACTGCCGAAGGTGTGGACCGTAAATACCTGTGCGATGGGACACTGCCTGATCACCCTGTACGAGGCTACAGGCGATGAGCGGTACTGGGACATCGTGATGAGCAAGGTAAAATATCTGCGCGAGGATGCATTGCGTTTTGGAGACTCGGTGTTGCAGCACACAGTTTCCGCCAACAATGATTTCCCGGAGCAGGCGTGGGCAGATACGCTGTTTATGGCGGCATTTTTCCTGCTTCGCGTGGGCGTGAAGTTAAAGGATGAGGATATTATCGACGATGCGCTGAACCAGTATTACTGGCACATCCAGTATTTACAGAACAAGGATACCGGACTCTGGTATCACGGATACAACAACATCACAGGAGACCATATGTCCGGTTTCTACTGGGGACGTGCAAATGCATGGGCTGCTTACACGATGTCCGAGGTGGGTATCATCCTGCCGGAGTGCTACCTGTATCCGAAGTTCCTTGAGATTGTAGGTTCCTTAAATGAGCAGCTTTCCGCGTTAAAATTATTGCAGACGAAAAACGGACTGTGGAGAACCATCTTAGATGACGAAGAGTCCTACGAGGAGCTTTCCGCATCCTGCGGAATCGCAGCAGCCATGTTAAACAAGGGCAATCCGCTGCACATTAAATACATCAACAAAGCGATTGCAGGAATAATCGACAACGTCAGCGAGGACGGACGTCTCCGCAATGTATCCGGTGGTACGGCGGTGATGAAAGACAGGGAAGGTTACCGTGGCATTTCTAAGGAATGGATTCAGGGCTGGGGTCAGGGTCTTGTACTTGCACTGTTTGCAGGTGTGCTGGACTTTGAGAATTCCAGAAACGATGGAGCACTTTAAATGAGATACCAATTTGGAACAAGCACAGAACAACAAGAGCATACAGAGACAATTCCGGTCTCGTGTGACGTGCGCTATGGCACACAGTCACAGAGTTATGGATTTCTCACCGAGAAGAACCAGTTTCAGGAAAAACGCCTGCAGATACCGGAGTTAAACAGTGGATACCGGGCAGTGTACTGGCTGCAGGGACAGGATGAACCGAAGCTTGCGGAGGATGAACACGGCTGCTATGTGGATTATGATGGCGCGGGCGAGATGCCGCTTACGTTTGTGACGGATGTGCGGGAAGAGGGCAATTACCGGATTTCGGTGGAACTATTCCTGCCGGAAGAGACGGAGGTCTTGCTTTTTCTTGGAAGAAGAAGGCTTGCATGGCGCGGCAGCTTTGCAGCGGGCAGCCACCGGATTTCGGATATGCCGCTTAATATCTGTCCGGTGATCCCGCGCACGTTCACGGAAGCGATGGACGATACGACGGCGGATGTGACAGTCATCGGAAGAGGCGTGCGCCTTGCGTCGGTGGAAGTAAACGCGTGGGATGGCAGAACTATTTACATTGCGGGAGATTCCACCGTGACGGACCAGAGTGCAGATTATCCATATCTCCCGGAACAAAGCTACAGTGGCTGGGGGCAGATGCTCTCCGCCTATGTTGGAGAGAGGGCGGTGTCAAACCACGCACATTCCGGTCTGACGACGGAGAGTTTCCGCAGTGAAGGACATTACGACATTTTGCTTTCACGGATTGGGGCAGATGATATCTGCCTGTTGCAGTTCGGACACAACGATCAGAAGCTGATGAACCTGATGGCAGACGGAGGCTACCGGGAGAACCTGGTCCGCTACATCAAAGAACTGCGGGAGCGTGGCGCAGTGCCGGTGCTTGTGACACCGCTTGCACGTAACAGCTGGCGCGGGGATGGAAGTTATAATGATTTACTTGCGGACTATGCTAAGACCTGTATGGATGTGGCAAAGGAGTTTGATGTGCCGCTTATCGATCTGCATGCACACAGTATGGCGCAGATCACAGAGCTTGGCAGAGACCGGGTGAAGGCATACTTTTTCCCGTCGGATTACACACACACCAACGACTATGGCGCGTATGCGGCAGCAGGATTTATTGCAGGAGAACTGCACAGACTTGGTCTGCTGGAAGGACAGGTAACTGCGCAGGACATCTGGCAGCCACCTGAAAAGCTGCACCAGGTACCGGTTCCAAAGCAATATCAGGATCAGAAGAATCCGCTGGCGGAAGAATTGTTATGCCCTCTTGAGAACCCAAACGGGGCGCTGGATCGGGCGGAGGGATTTTCGTTTGTGATACAGACCATGCACTTTTTCCCGACTAACGTCTACAATGATATGTTTTCGGATGTCATCGGGCATGAGACTTACGCGGGAACTGTGGAGTGCGCATGGCAGAATGGAATGATACCGGAGTGCCTCGTGGAGGATGGCAAGATTTATCCGGCACGGGAGATGACCGGGGAGGAGTTTTTAAAGGTGCTGCTTTTGGGATATCAGAGCAGAAAACCGCTGCCTGTTACGGGAGCAAATGAAGTGCAGACCGCAGAAGCAATGAAACTTCTGCCGGAAGATTTTGCACCGGAGAACGTGATCACAAGGGAGCAGGCGGCAGCAATCTGCCGGAAGTTATCGATATAAGATAAAACGGCTGTGACAAGCCGGGAGTTAGAAGATGGAGCAGGCACAGAATATAAAGGAGAGTTATCGAAATGGCGGAGAGAGAAAAGGGAAGTTTTACACTTCCGGGCGAGGCAGGATATGAGAAGCTTACTCTTAAGATGGCAGAAAAATGGGGCGCAGATGTCATAAGAGACAGTGATGGAACGGTACTTTCCGATGAGATTGTACAGGCGGGATACGGAATTTATTCCACGATATGTATCATCCGCGACCACAATGAGTGGGCGTCTAAGAATATGGATAAATTGCAGCAGACATTTTTGATGAGCAGACCGGTGACGGCACAGGAG
>CAVCFM010000375.1:0-3920 GCA_963601305.1 bacterium
GATATAGGGGATACGATTGCAATAGGTGATGCGAAGATTGATATCCCAATGTTTGAATATTGTAATTACAGTGTTTGCATGGGAAGTGGCGGAGCAGAGGCTAAACAAGCAGCAGATCATATCACGGATGATGTAAATCGGGATGGACTTTATAAGGCATTTGAATATCTGGACTTGATATGAGGAACGGTTCCACGAAATACAGATTCAAGATGTAGCTATATTCATGGACAGGTAGACTTTGGATTTCTGTCATCGATCGTTGTCGATGATCTGAAAAATTATCCACTCAATTGGCTCATAAAAATGTGATTTTTAATATTGAATTAGCTCATAAAAATGTAAAGATATAAACTCAATTGGCTCATAAAAGTGTAATTTAAACAAAAAATACGTACATAAAAATGTGTATAAGGTGTATAATACCATTGAAATTCAAAATGAGGAGGGGCATTTAATGAGTTATTTGGTTCGTAAAGCAGATACATTTTTAACAGAGTGGAAGAAGAATTCGGACCGAAATCCTCTGATTATAAAAGGGGCGAGGCAGGTTGGCAAGACGGAGACAATCAGGAGATTTGCAAAAGAAAATTATAAAAATGTAATAGAAATTAATTTTATTACAGAGCCATCCTATCAGACGATTATTGAGGAGGGATTTTCGGCAGACAGCATTGTAAAATTAATTAGCAGAATTGACCCATCGAAGCATTTCGAGGAACATGAAACATTGATTTTTTTTGATGAGATTCAAGATTTCCCGGAAATAGCAACATCCCTCAAATTTTTTAAAGAAGATGGAAAATATGACGTTATATGTTCCGGCTCATTGCTTGGCGTGCAATATCATCGTATTGCAAGTATCAGTGTAGGGTATAAGATGGATTATCAAATGTATTCCATGGATTTTGAAGAATTTTTATGGGCAAAGGGTTATTCAGATACAATGATATCAGATATGCTTTTTCATATGCTTCAGGGAAGAGCATTTTCTGAAGCGGAACATCGTGTGTATTCGAATCTTTTTCTGGAATACTGCATTCTTGGGGGGATGCCTGCAATTGTTTCGGATTATATAAAAAAAGGGACATTTCAGGGGTCGCTTGCAATGCAGAGACAGCTGCTTACTGATTATGAGAATGATATTGTAAAATATGCAGAAGGGTTGGATAAGGCAAAAATTTTAAGTGTCTATAAATCAATTCCAGCGCAGCTGGCTAAGGAAAATAAAAAATTTCAATATTCGAAGGTTGTTAAGGGTGGAAGAGCGAAAGACTATATGGGCTGCGTAGAGTGGTTAAAAGATGCGGGGCTTATTAATATATGCTATTGCCTTGGATTCCCAGAATTGCCTTTGAAGGGAAATGTGGATGGAAGTAAATATAAAATATATATATCGGATACAGGTCTTCTGGTTGCAAGTCTGGATGATGAATCACAAGTAGATTTGCGTGCGAATAAGAATATGGGTATTTATAAAGGGGCACTTTATGAAAATTTTGCGGCAGAGGCATTAATAAAACAAGGATATGGACTATATTACTATTCAAAAGAAAACTCTACGCTGGAAGAGGATTTTTTTATTCGCAGTGCGAATGAACTGATTCCGGTTGAAGTAAAGGCGAATACAAATCGGGCAAAGTCTATGAGCCAGTTGATAAAAAGTGATGCATATATGGATATTAAACATGGAATAAAATTTACAACCGGGAATGTTGGAATTAGCGGAAATGTAGTTACGTTCCCGTATTTTTGCACATTTTTATTAAAAAGATATATGGAGAGACAAGAACTTTTTGAATAATTAGTGAGGCAAAAGCGGGATTTGGAGGATAGAAAATGACAGAACGAATCATTGACAATGAGATTAAACTGATCCCCTATTACAGGAATGATGAGGCATCGTTTCCGTGGTATCAGGACTTAGATATATGTAAACAGGTGGATAATAGAGATGAACCATATGATCTGGAACTCCTGCATTGTATGTATGATTACCTGAATACACATGGCGCCTGCTACTATATAGAATACAAAGGTACATTAGTTGGAGATGTTTCCTTAAGAGATAATGCTGAAATCGCGATTGTGGTCTGCAAAGAGTACCAGAATCAACATATTGGAAGACGGTGTGTTTTAGATATGCTAAAACTTGCGAAGGAGAAAGGAATGGATAAGGTGAAAGCCAATATTTATTCTTTTAATGAGCAGAGCCAACAGATGTTTCAAGCTGTTGGTTTTGAGAAAATTGACGCTGAATGGTATGAGTATAAGCCCTGACCTAATGCAGATGTGTCTGCCGGTATTTTTGCGGGGAAGAGCCACAAGTTTTCTTAAACAGCCGGGAAAAATGGTCGACACTCTGATAGCCGGATAGCGCGGCAATCTCTTCAATTTTTAAATTGGTGTGGAGCAGCAGGTCAGATGCCTTTGACATTTTAAGATTCGTTAAAATGTCAAGGAGCGTCTGACCTGTATTTTTTTTGATGAGGCGGCTGAGGTAGGAGGCGTTATAGTGGAATGCCGATGCCAGCTGCTCTAATGTCACGGTTTGGTAATTGCTCTGGATATATTGAAGCAGCTGGGTAAAGTTGCCGTGGGAACCCACATTCTGCTGGTGGTCATAAAACTGGATCGTGTCGGAATACCGGCGCAGCAGAAGGCTGAAAAGCAGATGGATACGGCTGATGACACAGGTGTTGGAGTAGGAGTCGGTCACGTGGCACTCCATAAAAATATTTTTGATGGAACCATTAATCTCCCCGGAATTATCCGTGGAAAAGAGCATGTAGTTGGCGCTCTCCTTTTTGGAGTACAGGATATTGCGGAAAAAAGTTGCAAGAAGGTCCTCCTGCACAAGCAGCTTAAAAAAGGTGGTCTCGAAGGTATTTTTTCGCAGCATAAGCGAGACGACAACACTGTCATCGTCCACGGTGACATCGTGCCGGGAGTGGGGCGCGATAATGCACAGCTGCCCGGTGGAAAGCTCGCGGGTCTCATTTTCAAAAATCATGCTGCACTTACCGGACATCACGTAATTTACCTCGAAAAAATTGTGAGTGTGCATTTTTTCTACAATGTGCCAGATATATTTTAGTGCGTAGACTTCAAGGTTTTCCGGCATGATAGCTTCCGCCATAATGGCATTTTCCGGCTGTATGATGGTTTCCGCAGACACATTTTTGACAGGGAGCTCCCCGAGCAGCGCAAAAAAAGCAGGGTCATCCAGATCACTCCAGAGAATCTGCGACGGCAGGGCAGGCGCGCCGGTCTGATACTGCTGATGCTCAAACAGATATTTTACAATGGTTTTAAAACTGGTTTTCGTGCCGTAACGCTCGTAGTGTTTTCGTGCGTAATCTTCGACCTGTGCGTAGGTCACGTAATTTGCTGGATACATGGGAATCTCCGTTTCAAAAAAATCTCTCGTTTCATTATAACACGCATCCTTATAAACAGGTAAAAAAAAGTCGGATTTTTGAAAAAACATGACATAGAAACAATCCCGATACAACGGTATATTGAAGGAAAGAGTTACAAAGATTCCGAGGAAAAGGGAGATAGATGTCATGAGGGAATATTTGAGAAAAAAACCGTTTTTTTTGAGCGAGGATGAAGCTTCATTTGTGGAACAAAAATTAGAAGAGATGACGCTGGAGGAGAAAATCGGACAGCTCTTTCTTCCCATCAACTATATTGAGGACGAACAGGAACTCCGGGAGTTCGTGAGAAAGTTTCAGCCGGGCGGATTGATGAACCGTCCTGCACCGGGCAAACTGAACCAGGACAGACATCGGATGATGCAGGAGGAGTCCAAGATCCCGATGTTCATCCCGGCGAATATCGAGTCTGGAGGCAACGGAATTGCGGTGGAGGGAACTGCGTTCGGCAATCCCCTTCAGGTGGCTGCAACCGGCGAC
>CAVCFM010000376.1:0-4216 GCA_963601305.1 bacterium
CAAGATGTTTCATGACGCATTGGTGCCTTTCGCAGAAAGGCGGATTATAAAAATGAGACAGACGAGTAAAAAGAATTTAGTGATTACTTCGATTGCCCTGTATTTTACATATTTTATCCATGGAATCGGTGCGTCAATTATGGGGCAGTATAAGCCAGAGCTTGCGGCAGCATGGGGAGCAAAGCAGCTGAGTGACGGTACCATGGATGTGAGTATGGTTGTGTCTGTAATCGCAGCGTTGGGGCTGGGACGTTTGATCTCGCTTCCGTTTTCAGGCCCGCTCTCAGATAAGTTCGGACGCAGACTAAGCGGTATCATCGGTGTGATCTGTTATGCGGTATATTTCATGGGAATTGCATTTGCCCCGTCTATGGGAGTTGCCTATGCATTTGCCATTGTAGGGGGAATCGCCAATTCATTCCTGGATACATGCGTGAGTCCTACCTGTATGGAGATATATGTAAATAATCCATCTGTTGCAAACTTATTTACCAAGTTTTCGATGTGTATCAGCCAGTTTCTGTTACCGTTTCTGATAGGATTTGTGGCAGCGGGAAATCTGTCTTATCGGACAATCTTTATTGTTGCGGGTGTGGCAATTTTTGTGGATGGCATTTTGATTTTATTCCTGCCATTCCCTGAGAGAAATGCAAGTGGAGCAGCCAAAACAGAAAAAGCAAAGGTCAAGATTACGCCGGTATCATTGGCTGCAATTCTCATAGGGTTCACGAGCTCTTCCACATTTATGTTGTGGCTGAACTGTAACCAGGAACTTGGACGTGCATACGGAATGTCAGATCCGGGTGCGATCCAGTCGTGTTATGCCGTTGGAACAGCAGTAGCAATTCTTTCTACCGCGTTCTTCATCAAGAAAGGATTAAAGGAAATCAATGTCCTGATCATCTATCCGTTGATTTCCGTAATTATGCTGGCACTGTGCTATTTTATCCAAACCCCGGTCATCTGTCTGATTGGAGGCTTCGTAATCGGATTTGCCGGTGCAGGCGGTGTACTTCAGCTGGCAGTTTCCACGACTGCGGAGTTCTTCCCGGAGAATAAGGGTACGGCAACGTCTATGGTTATGATTGCATCAAGTATTGCAAATTATACTATTATCAGTCTGGCTGGCTATATTACAAAGGTTGGCGGAAGCGGGGCACCGCGGATGATACTTCTTTTGAATATGGCAGTTACATTTGCAGGTATTTTATTAGCTCTGTTCGTGAAGGCAAAGCGTGACAATGCGGCTGCATAGTATCAATGATAATAAGAATCCAATTCGGTAAAGCTGGATTGGATTCTGTTTTACCAAACTGTGTTTGTTAATTAACAAACACAAACATAAGAAAAGGAGAATCGCGATGGCACGCAAAGCAAGACAGAAGAGAGAAAACGAACTGCCCTACATTCCGTTTGGCCCATTTCAGATTCGTTTTCCTTTTATACATTATAAAATTGAGTCAGTCGAATTTATTCAGGGATTGATCCTGGGAGTTACAGCATTGGCGGCTGTTCCATATCTGGAGGAATATCTTGGAATTCCATATGAACTGGCGTGGAGCTGCATTATCATAGAGACGATGCTGTATATGCTGCACAGTCTTTTGGGAGACCCGGTGGTTCCGGGATGGATTACGCCCACACTCCCGCTTACGATCGTATTTCTGGAAGGATTTCCGTTGGGGACGGAGAGAATACAGGCAATGATAGCTTTGCAGATGCTCGTTGGTCTGGTATTTATATTTATGGGAATTACAAAACTGGCGGATAAGTTCGTCCATGCAGTACCTGATTCGGTAAAGGGCGGGATTCTTTTAGCTGCGCCTATTACTGTTATGGCAGGGCAGATAGGCGAGGGTGGCAATATGCATAAGTACCCGCTGGCTATTGTGGCAGGTGTTGGTTTGCTGATACTGATCAGTTTTTCAGATAAATACCAGGAAAAAAGAGCACACAGCAAGCTGCTCGATTTAATTGCGAGATATGGCAATCTATTCCCATATCTGCTGGCAATGGTTGTCGGATTGATCGTAGGTGAACTTGATGCACCGGTTGTTGAGATCGGTACCTTTATCAAAATCCCACAGTTTAAAGAAATGTTTGAGCAGGTTAGTATTTTCGGAGTGGGAATTCCACCGTTGTCTATGTTTATCAAGGCTTTACCGCTGGCACTGGTATGTTATGTGATCGCATTTGGTGACTTTGTGACGACGGAGACTCTGGTAACGGAGGCAAGACAGGCGAGGGATGATGAGTACATTGACTTTAATTCCAGCAGATCAAATCTGGTCAGTGGACTCCGTAATGTGATACTCTCTATTTTTGCACCGTTTCCGCCACTGTCTGGTCCGTTGTGGGTCGGAATGACGGTGTCTGTTTCCATCCGTTATAAGGAAGGAAAAAAGGCGATGAAATCACTTCTTGGTGGTATGGCTTCTTTCAGGATCGCGACATTTTTAAGTGTGCTGATCATTCCGGTTGTAAGCTTTTTCAGACCAATTTTTGGCGTGGCATCTTCGATCACACTGCTTTTTCAGGCATTTGTGTGTGCAAGGATCGGTATGGATTACTGTAAGTCTGACCGGGACAAGATGATTGGCGGAGTGATGGCGGCTGTTCTGGCAACACAGGGAACTGCCTGGGCATCTGCGTGGGCGCTTGGAGTGGGTTTTGCATTAAATATTTTCCTTTCAAACTGGGATCCGAGAGCAAAAGTGACAGAGGAGAATATGAATATATCTGAAACATCAGAAGAAGAAATAATAGAAGAAGAGATATAATAAGATAAATGAACTCCCCCGGAATTATGTATAACTCATAAGTCCGGGGGAGTTTTGTGTAAATAACGTAATGCTTATAAGCTCTGATGAATGATGTCAAGCACCTGCTTTAGTTCCTTTACAGGGATCTGTCCCGGTGCAGAAGCTTTTGCTGCTGCTCCGAATGTGATGGCGGAACCAAAGGTCTCGCCGGTCAGTCTGCTTACCACACCTGTGCCAGCCATGGACATTGTGATGATCGGCCGGTCAGCATACTTTTCAGTCATTTCAAGCGTAGCGGATAAGAGTGTCAGAAGATCACTTTTGCATGCAGGCATAACAGCTATCTTAGGGATATCTGCACCAAAAGCCTGCATGATGCGGAGACGTCGGAGAATCTCGCCTTTGTCCGGGGTTTTGTCAAAATCATGATTGGAACCGATGACTCTGACACCACATTCATGTGCTTTAGAGATAATATCATCGACGATTTTATCGTCGGTAAATACCTCCACATCAATCAGATCTACATACCCACTTTGTGCAACTGCGATATTTAAATCATGGTAATCGGTGGCGGAAATATTTTTTTCTCCACCCTCTTTTGCAGTCCGGAAAGTAAAGAGGAGAGGAATGTTATTTAATACAGCCTGTAACTCTATGGCGGTATCAAGAACCTTTTCGGTGTCAAAAACATTCTCAAACCAGTCCGCACGCCACTCTACAAGATCGACAGGAATATCAGAGAAGCTTTTTGCCTCCCGGAGGATATCTTCTTTTGTCTGTCCGACTATCGGTACACAAATTTTAGGTCTGCCCTCACCAATCGTAATATTTCTTATCTGAACAGTATTCATAATTTCCTCTCCTTTATGATTTATTCGTATTTGATGTTTAAAATCTGCTTCATATGCTCAATTGGCATTGGTTCGCCCGTCCAGAGCTCAAATGCTGCAGAACCCTGGAACAGCATCATTCCGAGACCATTCATTGTCTTACAGCCGGCTTTTTTTGCCATGGTGCGCATAGCTGTCTCAAGCGGGGAGTATGGAACATCCACAACGATCAGGTCCGGACGGAAGTATGAGATGTCAGGAACAACGGATTGACCCTCCAAAGGCTTCATACCTACACCGGTTGCGTTTACAAAAAGATAACTGTCTGCCATCTCGGCTTTCAGTCTTTCGAGGTCAGCAAGATCGTAGAGAACCGCATGGCTGTTGGTCTTGGTGTTGATTTTTTCTACTGTGGACACTGCGCGCTCCCAGAATTCGTCCTTACGGTTAAAAATAACGATTTCTGCAACGCCGTCAAGTGCAGCCTGGATCTCAATTGCGGTGGCAGCGCCCCCGGCGCCGACGATAGTCATTTTTTTACCGATAACGTCAATATCATTGTCCTTTAGGGAGGCCATAAAGCCAATGCCGTCGGTAATGTGTCCGGTCAGATGTCCGTTA
>CAVCFM010000377.1:0-17082 GCA_963601305.1 bacterium
CTTCTGATCGTTTTCGGAATGTTTTTTGCAAAAAGAAAATCTTTGCCGGGATTCTGGGCGGCGTTTCTGATTTTTGTGTGCACAACGACGACGATGTATTCGGTGCTTGTATTGCTGCCGGGAAGCCAGTATCTGTGGATGCTGCGCTTTATCTCGATCGCGCTCTGTTTTGCACTGTACAGTTTCCTGTTGTGGAAGACGTTAAAAAAGCCGTTTGTCATCGTGATAGTGGCGCTTTTGTTTTTAGATGTGGTGCCGTCCCTGCAGTTAGTCTACGGGGAGACTTCCGGTGTTACGCCGCAGGAACGGTATGAGTCGATGTCGGAGTATACACTGATCGGGGAGGCGAAGGAAATCACCTCACAGCGGCTGACGCTGCTTGACCTCTCCACACTGGGCGCGGACGGCGCATATCTCGTATCCAGGGAGGAGGACGGTGTGTCCGCGGTTTTCGGAGCCGGATGGCAGTCGGCGGCAACCGCACAGAGAATTTCACTGTTAAATGAATCCCTGGAAAAGGGCAATTACCTGTATCTGTTCGACCGGTGCATCGAACTTGGCAGTGACACGGTGCTCATCCGGGTGAGTCAGGCGAGTGCGAAGGAAGAGGACATTCCGAACCTGGATGCGGCGGCAGAAAAGCTGGGCTATTCGGTGGTGGACAGTAACAGCGATTATCGGCTGTATCACATGGATGCTCCGGAGTGCTTTGGCGTGGTCAGCAAGTTTAATGCGATTGGAATCGGAACCTCGGCATCTCTGATGGCGCTTCAGTTCCCGGTTATCGAGGAGACGACAGACACAAACCTCAATCACTATTCGTATGACGAGCTGAGCCGGTATCAGGTCATTTATCTTGCGGGCTTTACCTACGACGACAGGGAAGCGGCGGAAGACATGCTTTTACAGTTGAGCGAAAACGGAACCAGGATCGTGATCCTTGCAGACGGAATTCCGGTGGATAAGCAGACGGGAACCCAGACGTTCCTGGATGTGGATTGCCACAGCATCACATTTTCCAATGGCTATCCGGAATTAGACACGGTGGACGGTATCCTTTACTGTGATCTGTTCCCGGAGGGATATACCAAGTGGAAGACGGTCTATATGAACGGTCTGGATGATGTGTGGGGAACGACCTCCGATCTGAACAACGAACTGGAAATATACGGTACAAAATACAACGACAATCTTATTTTTATCGGATTGAACCTGACCTATCACTATTCGCTGACGAAGGATGTAGCGGTCGGGGCGCTTTTATCACATGCGCTTGACTTAGATGCGGAGGCACTGCCGGAGAGAACTATCGTTCCGCTCGACATTACCTATGATGCAGACCGGATCACGATCACGTCTGAATATGATGACGTGGATACAACGATTGCAATTCATGATATTTTCGAGAGTGAGCAGTCATTTTACAGTAAAAACTACCTCACCTATGTCGATGCAGGGACAACCGTGATCACCATGGCATGCCCGTATCTGTGGGAGGGAGCCGCAATCAGCGGTGTTGCAGTGATCCTGACCGGATTATTCTGGTGGTACACAAGAAGGCGCTGGAAAAAAGAGCAAAAGACACAGGATGTGTAGCAAAAAAGGGCAAAAAAATAAGAGGTCATCAGACCTCTTATTTTAATGTAATTATTCCTCGCTGATAGCGCCTGTAGGACAGACACCTGCACATGTACCACAGCTAACGCAAGAACCAGCATCGATCTGGAACTGAGTATCGCCCTGGGAGATAGCTCCTACTGGACATTCAGGTTCGCATGTACCACAGCTAACGCAAGAATCAGAAATAACGTATGCCATTTTAATTCCCTCCTTAAAATATAATGATCATTATAAGGCTACCACAATGATAACCATGAGCATATTCTAATACAAAATGCGGCGGTTTACAAGAAGCAAACCGCCGTGTTCTTAATTTTGCACATAAAAAGCGTTAAAAGGTCGAGAAATGATATAACGTCTTGGAACGAAAGTGCTCTCCGGGATGTAAAATGATGCTCGGGAAGTCCTCGTGGTTCACGGAATCCGGGAAATGCTGGGTCTCTAAGCACACGCTCGTGCGCGGAACATAGGACACGCCGTTTTTGCCCGGTGTCTGGATCGGGTACAGCGGAACATAGAGCTGCAGACCCGGCTGGTCGGTAAAACAGGTCATGCGGATACCGCTCTCCTTGGACTGTAAGGCAGCAGCTTCGCGAAGACCGGTTCCCTGGATCACAAAGTTGTGGTCGTAGGTGCCGAATTTGCGGTACTGTTCATATTCGGAATCCATCATTTTGCCAATGGAGTGCATCCGGCGAAAATCAAAAGGCGTTCCCTCCACCGGGATCAGCTTGCCGGTTGGAGCCTGTGTGTCATCTATCTCGGTAAAAGCGTCAGCGTCGATAAACAATTCGTGTGCAAGAACTTCGCCGCTTCCCTGTCCGTTTAAGTTGAAGTAACCGTGGCTTGTGACGTTTAACAGGGTATCCTGGTCACAGGTTGCTTCATATAAAATAGAAAGCTCGTTATCCTCAGACCAGCCGTAGGTGACAGTCAGGGTAAGATTGCCCGGGTAGCCTTCCTCGCCGTCGGAGGAATCCATGGTGAGAACGAGCTTGTCGTCCGAAATCTTTGCCGCCCATACTTTGGAACCGTAGCCGACGATACCGCCGTGCAGATGGTTGGTGCCGTTGTTGATGGCGAGCTGGTATTCCTTGCCGTTTAAGGTAAAACGGCCGTCCTTGATGCGGTTGGCAACGCGGCCGACCACTGCGCCGACGCTGGCATCGTCCGCTTCATAATCGCTTAACGAGTCAAAACCCAGGCAGACATCCGTGAGTTCCGCCTCGCGGTTTGGAACCATGATCTTTACAAGGCGGCAGCCAAAGTTTGTAATGTCGACGTAAGCGCCGCTGTTATTTTCCAGATGGTATATAAAAACATTTTCTCCGTTGTGTGTAACACCGAAATCCGATTTAGAAATTTTCATATAAAAACTCCTTTCACAGAAGTCTATTATGCCATATTTACAAAAACATAGCAAGTAGGTTGCCTATTTTGGGTAAGTATGAGATAATACTCGATAGTAAAAAAGAAGGAAGTGTAATCATGCAGACAAGAGTAGTTAAGATTGATTCTGCGCATATAATAGATAAAGAGAGTATGTCCGAGGCGGCGGAGCTGATCCGGTCCGGCGAGCTGGTGGCATTCCCGACGGAGACAGTATACGGGCTGGGCGCAGATGCCCTTCACCCGGAAGCCTCCCGCAAGATATACGCGGCAAAGGGAAGACCGTCGGACAATCCGCTGATCGTTCATATCTCCAAGTTTGAGGATCTGGAATACATTGCAAAGGAGGTGCCACCGCAGGCAAAGCTGTTGGCAGATGCATTCTGGCCGGGACCGCTTACCATGATCGTGTGGAAGAATGACAGGGTTCCTTATGAGACGACCGGTGGCATGGATACCGTGGCGATCCGTATGCCGAACCATCCGGTGGCATTAGAGCTGATCCGGGAGAGCGGATGCCTGATCGCGGCGCCGAGCGCGAATACATCCGGTAAGCCAAGCCCTACGGAAGCAGCGCATGTGGCGCTTGATATGGATGGACGGATACCGATGATATTGGACGGCGGAGCCGTTGGGATCGGCATTGAGTCCACGATCATTGATCTGACGGAAAAAGTTCCGATGATATTGCGGCCGGGGTATATCACTCCGGAGATGTTAGCAGAGGTCTTAGGAGAAGAGGTACAGATCGACCCGGGTATCATAGCGGCGGACTCAGACCGCAAGCCGAAGGCTCCGGGCATGAAGTACAAGCATTACGCACCGAAGGCGGACCTTGTTCTTGTTGAGGGGGAGACAGACAAGGTGATCGCGGAGATCAACCGGAAGGTTACACAGGCGCAGCAGGCGGGCAAAAAAGTCGGCGTGATCGCGACGGAGGAGACCAAGGACAGATATCAGGCGGATTATGTATTTTGCATTGGCGCGCGGGATGATGAGGATGCGATTGCCAGACATCTGTACAAAATATTGCGAGAATTTGATGACGTAAATGTAGATGCAATTTATTCAGAAAGCTTTGCGACGCCGCGGATCGGACAGGCCATTATGAATCGATTGCTGAAGGCAGCGGGACATCAGGTGCTCACTGTCTGATGGAGAAGGAATATGAAGAATTACAATAAAGTAATATTTGTGGCGGAAAGCGGTACCTGCAGGGCGCCGATGGCGGCAGGCATATTAGAAGAATACAGTTTAAAACATCCGGTGGAAATTCTTGCCAGAGGACTTGTCGTTTTGTTCCCGGAACCGTTGAATCAGAAGGCAGAAGCTGTTATGATAAGTAATGGGATCAATATGGAGGGATTTATGTCCAACCAGTTGACCGAGGACGATTTTTCAGACGATGCGCTGGTGCTTGTGATGGAAAAAGGGCAGTTGGAGAAAGTGCTTGAGACCTATCCCAATGCAGATCCGGAAAATGTCCATGTATTGACAGAGTTGGTTGGCGATGAATTGGAGATATTAAATCCATACGGCGGTACTTTGCAGGCATATGGACTGTGTTACGAGACATTGCGCAAGACCATTCTAAAACTTGTAAATTTATTAAACGAAGGAGAATAAAAATGTCTAAAGTAGTAGTTATGGATCACCCATTGATTCAGCACAAAATTGGTATCATCCGCAGAGAGGACACGGGTTCCAAGGATTTCCGTACCTTAGTCAGCGAGATTGCCATGCTGATGTGCTATGAGGCAACCAGAGATTTAAAGCTTGCCGATGTTGAGATCACCACACCGATCTGCAAGACGACCGTAAAGGAATTAAAAGGCAAGAAATTAGCTGTTGTTCCGATCTTACGTGCCGGACTCGGTATGGTAGACGGTATGCTCAACATGATCCCGGCTGCAAAAGTAGGTCATATCGGATTATACCGTGACCCGGAGACCTTAGAGCCGGTTGAGTATTACTGCAAATTGCCGGATGACTGCGCAAACCGTGAGGTATTCGTCGTTGACCCGATGCTTGCTACCGGTGGTTCTTCCGTGGCAGCCATTCAGATGTTAAAAGAAAAAGGTGTGAAAAATATCCGCCTGATGTGCATTATCGCTGCACCGGAAGGTGTCAAGAAAATGCAGGAAGCACATCCGGATGTGGACATCTACATTGGAGCATTAGACGACCATCTCAACGAGCATGGCTATATTGTTCCTGGTTTGGGAGATGCAGGAGACCGTATTTTTGGAACCAAATAACAGGAGGCGTGCATGAGCGGAAAGCGGGAAGACTATATTACATGGGATGAATATTTTATGGGTGTTGCGACTTTGTCCGGTATGCGTTCCAAAGACCCGAATACCCAGGTGGGAGCCTGCATTGTCAGCTCCGACCATAAGATTTTATCGATGGGCTACAATGGATTTCCAACCGGCTGCTCAGATGATGAGTTTCCGTGGGCGAGGGAAGGCGAGCCGTTAGACAACAAATATTTTTACACGACCCATAGTGAGCTGAATGCGATACTCAACTACCGCGGCGGCAGCTTAGAGGGAGCCACCATGTATGTGACGCTGTTTCCATGCAATGAGTGCGCCAAGGCGATCATCCAGGCAGGTATCAGGCGTCTGGTATATGACAGCGACAAATATGACGGGACCCCGGCGGTGGTTGCGTCCAAGCATATGTTGAGATCCGCAGGTGTGGAGATGGTGCAGTATCAGCACACCAACCGGGAGGTCAACATCACATTGTAAACAGAGTCAGATTGGATTATCTTTTGCATAAAAAATGACAAGAGGTAGTTCAATCTGATTTTTTGTTCTATTATTTCATAGACAAAATGATGAAAAATGGTATAATAGGACTATGACTAAATTATGGTGGAGGGGTTTGTCTCATGAAAAATAATCGAAAAGTTTTTCAGGCGCTTACTCTTATTTTACAGTTTAGTCTCAATATGATCGTTCCAATCCTGATGTGTACGATGCTTGGAGTGTGGCTCGGCAGACGCTACGATATGCCGCTTGTCACGGTGCCATTGTTTATCGTAGGTGCGCTGGCAGGATTCACGAACATTTTCAAAATGGCAAAGAAAATATATGGACAGGACGGTGACTCGAAGAAAAATCATGCTGAGAAGACTAAATGACGCATTACCGGGATTAGTTATGGGAATTCTTATATATGGATTGGCGGTGGAGCTGATTGGAGTCTGGTTTGTGGCGGATAAGCTTCGTTTTACCAGTGGGTTAGCCATAGGGATCGCGCTTGCAGAAGGGATGGCGATCAACATTGCCGTGGTATTGCAGGATGCGGTGGATGTCTACGGCGAATCTGGTGCGCGCAAGATGATCATCGCAAAGTCTCTGCTGCGCTATGTAGTGGTCGTGATCGTATTTTTTGTCATGATGAAATTTAACCTTGGAAATCTGATTTCCGCTTTTATCGGTGTCTTAGGCTTGAAGGTATCAGCTTACCTGCAGCCTTTTGCACATAGATTTATTTCAAAGCTGAACGAAAGAGGTGATGTATCTTCGGGCAGTGATAATAATGAATCTATATAAGGAGGTGAAATTGTGAATAACGCAATTTTAATGACGTCTGGTGCAGACAACATTGACTTTATGATCCATGGGATTTTTTCTTATGAGATTTTTGGTCACGAAGTCTGGATCACCACGTCGCATGTCTGCATACTTATCGTCATGCTGCTGCTTGTTGGTTTTTCCATTGCAGCAAACCGCAGGATGAAGCGTGCAACAGAAGTGCCGGAAGGCTTCCAGAATGTTCTGGAACTCATCGTCGAGATGTTGGACGGTGTCGTATACGGAACGATGGGAAAAGTGGCCGCACCGAAGTTTGTGAACTACATCAGCACAATCTTCATATTTATTCTTATGAGTAATATTTCCGGTCTGTTTGGACTTAGACCGCCAACAGCTGACTACGGCACAACATTAGCATTAGGTCTTATTACGTTTTTCCTCATCCATATCACGCAGTTTAAAAATCTGCCAATGAAACAGATATGGACAGATATGTGTTCACCGCTTCCGCCGTGGCTGCCTCTCTGGTTACCGATCAACTTAATCAGTGAGATTGCAGTTCCGATTTCCCTGTCGTTACGTTTGTTTGCAAACGTATTGTCAGGAACGGTTATGATGGCACTTGTCTATGGCCTGCTGAGTAAAATCGCTATTATCTGGCCGGCAGCGCTTCATGTGTACTTTGACTTGTTCTCAGGAGCAATTCAGACGTATGTATTCTGTATGTTGACAATGACATACATCAGCCAGAATTACGAGACAGAGTAGTTTCGTAGCACAGAAAACCACCGCAGATGGCGGGAGAATATTTAGGAGGATTTCACTATGAATATCACAGGACATGATTTAATTATGGCATGCTCAGCAATCGGAGCAGGTTTGGCAGTTATCGCAGGTATCGGACCTGGTATTGGACAGGGTATCGCAGCAGGACACGGTGCAGCAGCCGTAGGTAGAAACCCGGGTGCAAAGAGTGATATTATGTCTACCATGTTACTTGGTCAGGCCGTTGCAGAGACCACCGGTCTTTACGGTTTGCTGATTGCAATGCTCTTACTTTTCGTACAGCCACTTGCATAAATCGGGCCGAATATCTGATGATACAGAAAAAAATAACGGAAAGGAGGCCAACCCTTGGAAGAGATGACAAGACTCTTTAATCTCGATTTCCAATTGCTTCACGATGTGGTTCTGATGGCAATTGCCGTGTTCTTCTTATTCATGTTCATGAGCAAGATGCTGTTCAATCCGGTACGCAAGATGCTTTCCGACCGTACGAATAAGATTGCGGGAGAATTAGACGATGCAGCGAAGAATCAGGAAGACGCTGCTGCGTTAAAAGCAGAGTACGAAGCAAAATTAAAGGACATCGATAAGGAAGCAGAACAGATTTTAAGCGAAGCTCGCAAGAAAGCACAGCAGAATGCAAGCCGTATTGAGAGCGAAGCCAAGGAAGAGGCTGCACGTATCATCCACAATGCGAATGAGGAAGCAGAGCTTTCCAAGAAGCGTGCGATGGATGAGGTAAAACAGGAAATGATAACCGTTGCATCCATGATGGCAGCCAAAGTCGTTGCCGCAAATATTGATGCGACGATACAGGATACGCTGGTAGAAGAGACATTGAAAGAAATGGGTGATTCGACATGGCAAAGCTAGTATCAAAAACATACGGTGATGCATTGTTTGAGGTTGCCTTAGAAAGCGGACAGATCGATACTTTCGCAGAGGAAGTAAAAGCGGTCAAAGCCGCAATGGATGAGAATCCGGAGCTCTTCAAATTAATGAGTCATCCGAAGATTGTAAAAGAAGAAAAAGTAAAAGTAATCGAAGACATATTTGCAGGAAAAGTTTCCGGTGAGCTGGTAGGCTTACTGCGCATGATCGTGGAAAAAGGACACTTTGACCAGATGGATGCGGTTCTTGGCTATTTTATCGACGAGGTAAAAGAGTATAAGAACATTGGAACTGCATATGTGACATCGGCGGCAGAGTTGTCCGATGCACAGAAGGCAGCTGTTGAAAAACGGTTATTAGAGACTACCAAATACGAGAAATTTGAAATGCATTATGCAGTGGATTCCGCACTGATTGGCGGAATGGTAATTCGTATCGGCGACAGAGTCGTTGATTCGAGTGTCAGAACCAAATTATACGATCTGACACGTGAATTATCCAAAATACAGTTGAAAGCAGGTGAATGCGCTCCATGAATTTAAAACCAGAAGAAATAAGTTCCGTAATCAAAGAACAGATCAAACGTTATGCAGCGCAGTTAGAAGTAGCTGACGTTGGTACCGTTATTCAGGTAGCAGATGGTATCGCACGTATTCACGGTCTTGAAAATGCTATGCAGGGCGAGCTGCTTGAGTTCCCGGGCGAAGTATACGGAATGGTGTTAAACCTTGAGGAAGATAATGTTGGTGCCGTACTTTTAGGCAGCCAGAAGAACATCAACGAGGGAGACACAGTAAAGACAACCGGACGAGTTGTTGAGGTTCCAGTCGGGGATGCCATGTTAGGACGTGTTGTCAATGCATTGGGACAGCCAATCGATGGCAAAGGCCCGATCGAGACCGATAAATATCGTCAGATCGAACGTGTTGCATCCGGTGTTATCTCCAGAAAATCCGTAGATACACCGTTACAGACCGGTATTAAGGCAATCGACTCCATGGTTCCTATCGGACGTGGACAGCGTGAGTTAATTATCGGTGACAGACAGACCGGTAAGACCGCAATTGCGATTGATACCATTATTAATCAGAAGGGCCAGAACGTAAAATGTATTTACGTTGCCATCGGACAGAAGGCATCTACGGTCGCTTCTATCGTTAACACATTGGAAGAGTTCGGTGCGATGTCTTACACCACTGTTGTAGCAGCTACAGCAAGTGAGTTAGCACCGTTACAGTATATTGCACCATATTCAGGATGTGCAATTGGAGAGGAATGGATGGAGAACGGACAGGATGTTCTCGTTGTTTACGATGATTTAAGTAAGCATGCAGCTGCATACCGTACACTCTCCTTGCTTCTTAAGAGACCACCAGGACGTGAGGCTTATCCGGGAGATGTATTCTACTTACACTCCAGACTGCTCGAGCGTGCAGCCAGACTTTCCGACAAGTTAGGCGGAGGTTCCCTGACAGCACTTCCGATCATTGAGACACAGGCAGGAGACGTATCTGCATACATCCCGACCAACGTTATCTCCATCACGGATGGTCAGATCTACCTTGAGACAGAGATGTTTAACGCAGGTTTCCGTCCGGCTATCAACGCTGGTCTTTCCGTGTCACGAGTAGGTGGTTCTGCACAGATCAAGGCGATGAAGAAGATTGCAGCGCCGATCCGTACAGAGTTAGCACAGTACCGTGAGTTAGCAGCATTCTCCCAGTTCGGTTCCGAGCTTGATGCCGATACCACTGAGAAGCTGACACAGGGTGAGAGAATCAAAGAGATCTTAAAACAGCCACAGTATCAGCCGATGCCGGTTGAGAAACAGGTTATGATCATCTATGCCGCAACCAAGAAATATCTGATCGATATTCCGGTTGCAGAAGTATTGAACTTCGAGAAAGCATTGTTTGAACTTGTGGATACCAAATATCCGGAGATTTCGGAGAGCATCCGCACAGAGAAAGTCATCAACGATGACATCGAGCAGAAGCTGATCGCAGCGATCGAAGAGTGCAAGAAAGATTTCTTAAAATAGAAACATGATGAAAGGCGGTGCGTAGATTATGGCCTCAATGCGAGACATAAAGAGACGAAAAGGCAGCATACAGAGTACGCAGCAAATCACAAAAGCCATGAAGCTTGTTTCTACCGTAAAACTGCAGAAAGCCAGAAGCAGAGCGGAGCAGACGAATCCATATTTCAACTATATGTATCAGACTGTAACCTCTATGCTGGCAAAATCCGGCAACATCAATCATCCTTATCTGAAAAAGGGTGAATCCACGAAAAAGGCAGTGGTTGTCATTACCTCCAACCGTGGACTTGCCGGAGGTTACAATTCAAACGTCGTAAAGCTTGTCACCGGTTCTGCCGACCTGCCTGTGGAGGACACAGAGGTTTATGCGATCGGTAGCAAGGGTAAGGAAGCGTTAGAGCGCAGAGGCTATCAGATTAAGGTGGATGGTTCCGCAGTGATCGAATCCCCATCCTATGAAGATGCCGCAGCACTCTGCAGAAAAGTCTTAGAGTCGTATTCGACAGGTGAGATAGGCGAGATTTACTTAGCCTACACACATTTCAAAAATACGGTGAGCCATGAACCTAAGCTGATCAAGCTGCTTCCGGTAGAATTCGACGAGGAAGAGATGGCACAGGTGGCAGACTCCAACGTGCTCATGACCTATGAGCCAAACGAGGAGGCAGCCCTTGACATGATCATTCCGAAGTATGTGACCAGCCTTTTCTATGGTGCGCTTGTAGAAGCGGTTGCCAGTGAAAACGGTGCGAGAATGCAGGCGATGGATTCTGCGACCAGCAATGCAGAAGAGATGATTAGTGATTTGACACTGAAATACAACAGAGCACGTCAGGGCTCTATTACTCAGGAATTAACTGAGATTATAGCCGGTGCATCTGCGATCTCATGATAAACAGCGACGCATTTTCGAGTGCAGTTGCACGCGGGCTGATTATCATGGAAAAACTAACAATAAAAACAATGTAAGGAGAAATAAGCGATGGCAAATAATATCGGTAAAATTACCCAGATTATTGGTGCCGTTCTGGACATTAAGTTCACAGAAGGCAACCTGCCAGAGATTAACGATGCGATCAAGATCACCCAGAAAGACGGGAAAGAGCTGGTTGTAGAGGTATCTCAGCATCTGGGTGATGATACAGTAAGATGTATCGCCATGGGACCTACCGATGGACTTGTACGTGGCATGGATGCAGTCGCTACCGGCGGACCGATCAGTGTGCCTGTAGGCGAGAACACCCTGGGACGTATGTTCAACGTATTAGGTAACCCTATTGACGAGATTGACCCTCCGACAGGTGTTGAGAGCTGGCCAATCCACAGACCGGCTCCGGCATTCGAAGAGCAGGCAACTTCTCAGGAAATGTTAGAGACTGGTATCAAGGTCGTTGACCTTCTCTGCCCATATCAGAAGGGTGGTAAAATCGGTCTGTTCGGTGGTGCCGGTGTAGGTAAAACCGTATTGATCCAGGAGTTAATCCATAACATTGCTACAGAGCACGGCGGATATTCTGTATTTACCGGTGTCGGTGAGCGTACCCGTGAAGGTAATGACCTTTACTATGAGATGAAAGAATCCGGGGTTATCGATAAGACTACCATGGTGTTCGGACAGATGAACGAGCCGCCAGGAGCACGTATGCGTGTTGCCCTGACAGGACTTACCATGGCAGAGTACTTCCGTGATAAAGGCGGTAAGGATGTGCTGTTATTCATTGACAACATTTTCCGTTTTACCCAGGCAGGTTCCGAGGTGTCCGCACTTCTTGGACGTATGCCTTCCGCCGTTGGTTACCAGCCAACCTTACAGACAGAGATGGGTGCTCTTCAGGAGCGAATCACTTCTACCAAGAATGGTTCCATCACATCTGTACAGGCAGTATATGTGCCAGCCGATGACTTAACAGACCCGGCTCCGGCAACAACCTTCGCTCACTTGGATGCAACGACCGTATTGGATCGTTCTATCGTAGAGCTTGGTATTTACCCTGCAGTAGATCCGCTTGGTTCTACTTCCCGTATCCTTGATCCACGTATCGTAGGTCAGGAGCACTTCGAAGTTGCCCGCGGCGTGCAGGAGATTTTACAGAAATACAAAGAGTTGCAGGATATCATCGCAATTCTTGGTATGGACGAGTTATCCGAGGATGATAAGCTGGTTGTAAACCGTGCAAGAAAGGTACAGAGATTCTTATCTCAGCCATTCTCCGTAGCAACACAGTTTACCGGTCTGGATGGAAAATATGTTCCGATCGCAGAGACCATTCGCGGATTTAAGGAAATTCTGGAAGGAAAGCATGATGACATTCCGGAGAGTTACTTCTTAAATGCAGGAACCATCGATGAGGTTCGTGAGAAGTTCAATAACAGCCAGAAGTAACAGCAAAAAGATGGAGGTTCATTATGGCAGACGATAGCAGGATTTTTAAAGTAGAAATCATCACGCCAGACCGTATTTTCCATACCGGTGAGGCAACCATGATTGAATTTAATACGGCTGCCGGTGAGATTGGTGTATACAAAAAGCATATTCCGCTCACCACCGTTCTTGCACCGGGCATTGTGACTATTCATAATGACGGCGAGGACAACATTGTCGCAGCAGTTCATTCTGGTTTTGCAGAGATTCTGCCAGATAAAGTAACACTTCTTGCAGAGATTGCGGAGTGGCCGGATGAGATTGACAAGAACCGTGCCGAGGCTGCGCGTCAGCGTGCGGAGGAGCGACTTGCCAACAAAACGGAGGCAATTGATGTGAAACGTGCCGAGTTTGCATTGCGCAAAGCACTGGTACGACTTGATATTGCAAAATAAGCAAACAAATAAGCTCAGGTCATTTGACCTGAGCTTATTTTATATTCCCAATTAAGACTGTGCTGCTGAGAGCTGTGCGGCACTGCCTGCGGCGACAGCGGCAGCATGGAGCTGATTGTATTCTTCGATAAAGCCATCCATCTTTGCGGCTTCCTCTGCAAGTTCAGAGACAACGTTGTTGATGATCTTAAATCGCTCTGCATTGTCAGCGCACATGGCGTTGGTCTCCTCGGCGGAGGCGCTGATCTCCTCTGTGGTGGAGGAGAGCGTATTGTTATTGTCCACGATTACCGTATTGGTCTCTTTCAGCTGACTGATGTTCTGACTCATCTGCGTCGTATTAGTCTTTAAGTCACCCAGACCGGAGCTGATATGCTCAAAATTAGACTCGATATCGTGGATCATCGTGATCTGATTGCTGATGCGGTCCATCACATGGTCCATGGAAGAAATCGTATCCGAGGCATTTTCATTCAGCTTGGTAATGATATCCTCGATATTTTCCGTGGACTGCTTAGTCTGTTCTGCGAGAACGCGGATTTCTTCGGCGACAACTGCAAAGCCTCGTCCGGCTTCTCCGGCGCGGGCGGCCTCAATCGAAGCATTGAGCGCAAGAAGATTGGTCTGGGAGGAAATCTGCTGGATAATGCCGATAATTTTCTGCATATCCTGCGTGTGCGTGTGGAGTGTCGACATGTTTTCTTTTACCATGGTACTTTCCTGCTCCATCAGCGAGGTCTGGGATACAATATCGGTCACAAGCTGCTGACCGGTACTTACATTTTCCCGTGACTCGCGGGAGATTCGCTCTAATACATCGGACATCTTTACCGTGTCGTCGATGACATCCTGTATTTTGCCGGTCATCTCGGCCTGCTCCTGGATACTGCCTACGGTATTTTCCATGCTGACAGCGACATCGCTCATGGCGGTGCTCACACACCCGGTAGCCTCGGAAAGCTCCTCTACTAATGCGTGGATAGACTGCGTGGAATCATTAACCGATGCGCCGACAGTGACAATGGATGCCATCATAGCCTCCTGTTTTTCTTTGCGGTGTTCCAATTCAGCTAACTCTTCTTCGTTATGTATGCGTGATACCCGGGTGGCAAGGCAGATGGAAATATCAAGGATCAATATCAGGCAGAAAATCATGAAGAGCTGGTTTTTGCTGTCTGAATTACCGGAATTCAGTACAGTAAGAACATAAAATCCGTTAAAGCAGATGCAGACAATATTAATAATGGAAGCGATTATTTCCATACGAAAATCAAAATACATCATCATACTGATCATGATCGGTATGATGAACAGGTTATAAAGGAGATATTTGGATGAGAGACAGGATATTTCAAATACAAATAAAAAACTGAAAAAAGCAACATGGTGATGACTTGCATAAAGAGGATTATGGACATAAGAAAGAACAGCGATAATGGCAGGAGCCAGGATCATTGCTGTGATGATCAGTCCACGACTCAGAGAGAGTACGCCGGTTCCAATCTGTCCCAGATAAAGAAGAGCCAGATAACCGGATACAATGCTAACTGTTACAGTCAGACTATAATTTGCCCGTTTCAGGGATTTTTCTTCAAGCGAAAGTTCATTTGTTTTCACGTAAATTACCTCCAATCTTATTACTTGATCTTTAATAGGAAAAAAGCACCATCCCCTTTGCGTTTAGCATAAAGGTTGGTGCAAGTCCAAGGTCAAGTAAAAATTAGGAATAATTTACTGTTATTCTGCAATTGGCAGAAATATTTCGTAGTAATCAAAAGTTGTAGTTTCATTAGCCAGGCTATAGACATAAAATGCATAGGCGGTTGAAAGCGGAGAATAGTGATGCTCCTTTGCATAGGAGAGAAGCTTGTCAAAATCCCAGGTCAGACCGGTTAAGGTCGGAACGTGGATTACCGTATAGAGGCAGTGGCAGCCGTTTATCAGGGGGAGACTTGAGCATCTGTCAGCCCACGGACTGAGCTTCATCATCGGCTCACGCACGACAAAATGCACAGTCTGGGTGCGGTACTGGACGGAATCCTCCGCATTCAGGCAGTAGCAGAAATTGCCAAAAGAAAACATAGGGGAGGTAAACACATTTAGCAGATCCCGGTATAACAATGTGTCATAATTCTGCTGATACAGGATATAACAGTTGGGCATGTCAAGGACGTGGTAGGTATCAATCCCCTGGTTTAAGGCATCAATATGCTGCTTCATAAAGCGCAGTTTTTCTGTGCGCATCTGAAGCAATGCGATTTTTTGTTCGTTTTTTTCAATCTGTTTTGAAAAGCTGTCGCTGACCTCGGTAAAAGAGGTGTAGGATAAAATATCGCGGATATCGGAAATACTGACATCAAGCTCGCGATACAGGTAAATCCCCATAATGCGGTGCACCAGTGAAAAATTGTAATAGCGATAGCCATTGCCAGGATCCCGCAGCGGGGTGATCAGTCCCTCTTTTTCGTAGAGTCGGATAGCATCTGTGGAGATGTTTAACAGCCTTGCAACGTCGTGGATGGTATACTGCTTTTTCATAAAATTCCCCATTTCAAAATATTTCTCATATTATAGCACAGCAGTTTGGCAAAATGGAATAATTTACCTTATTGGATAGACAAAAAAATGAGAAATCGATATACTTAAGATGGATTTAGAAATAATCAGACAGGAACCATGCGATGGGGAGAGTGACAGATGAAAATATTTTTTGTGCGGCACGGTGAGACACAGTGGAACGTAGAAAAAAAGATACAGGGAAAGACGGATATTCCGTTGAATGAGAATGGATGGAACCAGGCAAGAACTCTGGCAGAAGCGTTGCAGAGGCGGCATGACGCTGGCGAATTTGAGATCGTAAGGGCCTACACCTCGCCACAGCTGAGAGCGGCGGAGACCGCGCGGATGGCGGCGGAGGCGCTGGAAGTGCCATGTGTTCCGGTTGACGGACTGCGGGAGATGGACTTAGGCGAGTGGGAAGGTCAGAACTGGGATGACATCCGGGCGACCTACGGAGAGGTTTATACCTATTGGAATGAGCACAGACGCTACACGCATACGCCCGGCGGCGAGAGCTACCAGGAGGTTGTGGATCGGACATTGGAGGCGCTGGAGGAAATCATACAGCAGGAGACAGGCGATGTGCTTGTGGTGACGCACAGCGCAGTGATCATGGCGCTCCGCTGTTACTTAGAGGAGCTGCCCTTTGAGGAGATGGTGCGGCGGTTCAAGGCGAGGAATACAGAGATCATAGAGATTTCTTCGAAAGAGATAGAAAATGCAATACAGAGATTTCACAGGGGTGAATGATCAGATACAGATACAGTAACATGGACAGGGGCGTTCCGCCTCTGTTTTTTTGTGTAAAATAGCTAAAAACCGGGCTTCATCTTTGTGAACGATTTTGACGGAAAATGATTGACTGTGACGGTTTATGATTCTATAATACAAGTATCAAAGATGAACGGTTTTGAATGAATTTGAACGAAAGTGGAGGCGGTTTTTTGTTAACGGAAGAAAGATTTTCGAAGATTTTAACCATACTAGAAGAGATGGGAAGCGTAACCGTTCAGCAGCTGATGACGGAACTTGACGCATCGGAGTCAACGATACGACGCGATCTGAACGCATTGGATGCAAGCGGACAGCTGACAAAAGTACACGGCGGTGCCATTTTAAAGAACACCGTATACAGCACCAGAGATGACGAGGTCGTTCACCGCAAGGAGCAGAACAAAGAGGCAAAGGCAGCAATCGCAAAATATGCGGCAAGCCTGATCGGACCGGGCGATTTCGTATATATCGATGCAGGAACGACTACCGAGTGCATGATTGATTACATTACCGAGCGGCAGGCAATTTTCGTGACAAACGCGATCACACATGCGAAAAAGCTGGCGGACCGTGGATGCAGCGTCTATATCTTAGGCGGGGAGTTCAAAGCAGTCACGGAGGCAATCGTTGGCGAGGAAGCGGTGGTAACGCTGGACA
>CAVCFM010000378.1:0-3270 GCA_963601305.1 bacterium
CCGTATTGTCAGGGTAATATAACTTAGCACCCACAATCCCCACTTCATCCCGCTGGCAGGTGCCAAGCATCTCCGAAAGCCAGGTATCCGAGATCATCTCAATATCGTTGTTCATCAGCACATAGTAGGAGCCCTTCGCCCACTTTGCGCCAAAATTATTCAGTGCGGAATAGTTAAATCCTTCCTTCCACACTGCCACGCAAAGCCGCTGACCGCCGGATAAGGTCCCCTCAAAACAGGTTGTCCCATCCACACAGTTCTCCCGTGGCGCCACACTGCGGTAATATTCAAACGTGTCGGCATCGCTGTTGTTCTCCACGACGATCACCTCGTAATTGCGGTAGGAGGACTGCTCGATAGACGCGATGCATTTTTTGAGGCTATCCACCTCATTCCGGCTTGGAATAATGACAGAGACAAGGGGTTCTCCCTGTACCGGATAGTGCACCGTGTAAAATCCCATATCCTTGGTAGCCGCAACTTCGCCCTTCACTCCCATCCGTGTGAGATGTTCCGCGATAGCCCTTCTTCCGGCATCCACCGCATACTGCTTGGAGAATGGATTCTCAGATGTGGATTCCTGATGGCATCTCCAGTGGTACAGGATTCTCGGCACATGACCGATCGCGCCTGCCGCCTCCGCGCAGCGCAGGATAAAATCATAGTCCTGGGCACCGTCGAACTCCTTGCGGATGCCTCCCACGCGTGTGAACAGGCTTCGTTTTACCAAAAGGAAATGGGTAATGTAGTTGTTCGAACGCAGCAGATCGAGATTGAAGTCCGGTTTTAAATGTGGCTGGAAATGCACCTTTCCCTCCATATCCACCTTGTCCTCATCGGTGTAGATCATCTCGTAATCCGCCTTGCCCGAACGCATCAATGACACCGCCTCATAAAGCGCATCCGGCGCTAAGAGGTCATCATGGTCAAGGAGTGCGATCCAGTCACCGGTTGCTAATTCTAACGCCGCATTGGTGTTGTCCGCAATACCGCCATTTTCCGTCAGATGCACATAGCGGATGCGCGGCTCTGACGCCGCAATCTCAGTCACCACGCGCTCTACGCTATCGATCGGATTCCCCGACGCATCAACACTGCCATCCGCCAAGCAGAGCTGCCAGTTCGGATAGCTCTGTGCCTGCACGGAGGCGATCATCTCACGCAAAAAAGACTCCTTTGTGCAATACAGCGGAACCGCAATACTGATAAGCGGTGCATCCTTCCATGCAGCCGCCTGCTTCGTCTGCGCCTTTAACGTCTGCTCTGTCGCTTTGTGAAGTTCATACCATGGCTCGTAAGGAACCTGCTCCGCTTCCATTTTTTCCTGCAAACGGACAACAAACTCCTTGAAGCCGTAATGTTTCAGGTAGCGAAGTCCCTTCACTACCTTTTGCACTGTAATTTTCATAGCGCTCCTTTTTTCTTCTCATGGATATATAGCCATCCCTTGGAATAATTTTCCCGTTCTTCCTCCGACATCGCGGTAAAGGCAGCAAAGTCCACCTTTGCCAGTGTCATCTGTGTGTTGCCGCATTTGTAACATTCTACATCCTTGCGTCTCGATACCACACGCATCCAGCCGCAGGCCGGACAGATATATACTTTCATCATAGGAACATCCCCTTTTATTTTCTAAGCGAAAAGTCCGAGTTATCAAGTGTCAGGTTGGGGTTGTAATAAGGGTCCCCCTGCTCTATGACAGTGCGCCAGCGGGACAGTAAAATCTCCACTTCCCCGTTAAAACGCTCCACTTTCTCCGGCGAATCTTCAAGTCCTCTGGATTTGGACTCATAATGAAACAGCTCCGCGTAAGGATTGTAGACAACAAGCTTGCCCGTCTCCCGTACTTTCAGGCAAAAATCAATGTCGTTAAATGCCACTGCCAGTTCTTCCGTAAGCCCTCCTACCGCTTCGAACACACTGCGCTTTACCATCATGCAGGCAGCCGTCACCGCAGAATAATCCTGGGCACACAAGATTCTTCCCATATACCCCGTATCGTAACGCCCTTTGCCGATAAATGTGTGACCGGCGGTACCGCCAAATCCAAGAACGACTCCGGCATGCTGGATTGTCTCGTCCGCATAGAGCAGCTTAGCTCCCACGATACCTACATCCTCCCGCATACAATAGCCTAGAAGTTCACCGATGCATGTTCCATCTATCATCTCTGTGTCGTTGTTCAGCAGCAGGAAGTAATCTCCCTGTGCCGCCAGAACACCAAAGTTATTGATCTTGGAATAATTAAAGCCGCCCTCGTAAAATACGACATGCACATTCCCGTAAGTTGTCTCTAACTCCTTGTAATAATCAAAGGTCTCCTGCTCGGTACTGTTGTTCTCCACAATAATAATTTCAAAATTGCGGTATTCTGATTTTTCAAAAATAGAATTCAGACATGTGCGCAGATCTTCGCTGTGATCCTTATTCGGGATGATAACCGACACAAGCGGCTGCTCCTCCCACTCATAATGCGTCCGGTACATTCCGTAATACTGGGCGTTTTCCACGTGCGCCGGGATCTGGCATCTTCTGTAGTGTGCCTCGATGGCGCGTCTTCCCGCCTCAAACGCATACAGCTTGCTCTCCGGATTTGCCGCCGTCGAATCCATATGACAGCGCCAGTGATACAAAACCTTCGGCACATGATGGATTTTTTTTGCCCGCTCACAGCATCTTAAGATAAAATCAAGATCCTGTGCCCCGTCGTAAGCGCTGTCAAAGACACCTGCCTTTTCTATGAGCTCTTTTTTTGCAGAAAACAGATGACAGATATAATTGACGCTGCACAGCAGATCCAGATTGAAATCCGGTTTAAAATTCGGCTCGAACCGCTTTTTTCCGTCCATGCTGATCTTATCTTCATCCGAGTACAGCACATCAATATCGCGGTCATCATTAAGCGCCTTCGCAAACTCATAGAGTGCATTTGCCGGCACAACATCATCGTGGTCGACTAACACCACGTATTCCCCGGATGCCATCGCAAGCGCCGCGTTCGTATTCCCCGAAATTCCGAGATTCTCTGTAAGAACCGTATACCGGATGCGCGCATCCGCTGCGGCATATTTCTCTAAAATCGGGCGAAGCGGTGCCTCCTGTCCCGAGGCATCGTCAAGTGCATAGGCAAGACATAATTCCCAGTTTCCGTAGGTCTGTGCCACGATCGAATCTATCATTTCCCGCAAAAACTCCGGTTTCGTCCTGTACATCGGCACAACAATGGAGAATTTTGGTTCATACGCAAATTTTTCGCTGCGCTGCCGATCC
>CAVCFM010000379.1:0-438 GCA_963601305.1 bacterium
TTTTAATACATCAGCTGGTTTTTCTACATGATCTTTGGAGATCTGGGAAACATGAAGTAATGCATCAACACCTGGAGCAAGCTCAACGAATGCACCGAAATCTGTCATTCTTGCAACTTTTCCTTTTACGATGTTACCAACTGCAAATTTCTCTGCTGCTCCGTTCCATGGATTCTCAGAAGGGAATTTCATACTGAGCGCGATCTTTGTATCGTTGATATCTTTGATGAATATTTTTACAGTATCTCCAACGTTAAATACTTTCTTAGGACTTTCTACTCTGCCCCAGGACATCTCAGAAATATGAAGTAATCCGTCTGCTCCACCTAAATCAATGAATGCACCGAAGTCTGTTACATTCTTAACAGTTCCTTCCATGACATCGCCAACTTTGATCTTAGCGAAGAGCTCTTTCTGCTGCTCTAACTTCTTCTCTAC
>CAVCFM010000379.1:448-5401 GCA_963601305.1 bacterium
GGCTTGCCGGGATGAATACTCTTGTCTCATCAACAACAACACATAAACCGCCATCTAATACCTGAGAAACTTTTGCTGTTAAAACTTCTTTGTTCTCGAAAGCTTCCTCTAATCTCTTGCTTCCTTTTTCAGCAGCGAGACGTTTGTAAGTTAAGAGAACCTGTCCCTCGCCATCGTTTACTTTTAATACTTTTGCTTCCATTGTATCACCAACAGAAACCATAGTTGTAAGATCTACGTTAGACTCGTTTGTATACTCATTGCGAGTGATGATTCCGTCTGATTTGTATCCGATATTTAAAACGATCTCATCAGGTTTCACATCGATAACGGTACCTTCAACTACCTCTCCATTTCTTATTGTTTTAAATGATTCTTCCAGCATTTGTTCAAAGCTCATTTCTGACATTCTTTTGAACCTCCTCAATAATTTTGTTTGGGGTAGAAGCCCCTGCGGTAATACCTACGTTATCGATGGACCTAAAACCAGTCAGATCCAAATCCTTTACAGTTTGTATATAGTAAGTATTTTTGCATTCTTTTTTACATATTTCAAATAATTTCTGCGTGTTAGAACTATTCCTGCCTCCGATGACGATCATGGCATCCACTTCACCTGCGATGGCTTTTGCCTCTGTCTGTCTTTCCTCGGTTGCATTGCAGATTGTATTTAAAACAATTATATCATAACCTTTTTTCTTTATAATTTCAACTAATTCTTGAAATTTATTGTAATTAAATGTCGTTTGTGATACAATACATACCTTTTTGCCGGGTTCCGCCGTGAAATTTTCGGCGGATTCCACGGAATTGATGACCGTTGTCCCCTCTGTGTAGGACCAGCTTTTGATGCCCCGCACCTCCGGGTGCTCCTCATTTCCGACGATCACGATCTGGCAGCCCTCTTTGCTGTGCCGTTCCACCAGGCGGTGGATTTTTAAAACAAACGGGCACGTGGCATCGATGATCTCGTATCCCATCTTCTCAATCGCCTCGCAGACACCCCGCTCCACACCGTGTGCGCGGATGATCACTTTTCCCGGCGCACGGTTTTCTTTCGCGGAAGCGGCGGCATATGCGCCTAGCTCCTCAATGCTGTTTACCACGATCACACCGCGTTCTTCCAGGTCATGCACCACTTCTTCATTGTGAATGATCGGACCGTAAGTATAGATCGTTGTCCCGGCATCAAGCTCTTCATAGACCGTATCCACCGCCCGTTTCACGCCGAAGCAGAATCCGGCGCTCTTCGCTAAGATAACGTTCATACAGCCTCCCTGTATATGCTGCGTATCGCATCCACAACTTCATCAATGTTCATCTGTGAACTGTCCACAAGCACAGCGTCGTCCGCCTGTTTTAACGGGGAAGTCTCTCTGTGCATATCCCGGTAATCGCGTTCAATGATATCCTGCTCGATCGCATCCAGGTCACAGGCAACTCCCTTTTCCGTCAGTTCATCATATCTGCGCTTTGCTCTTGTGGCGGAACTTGCCGTCAGATATATCTTTACCTGGGCATTCGGCAGCACGCAGGTTCCGATGTCTCTTCCGTCCATGATCACGTCCGACTTTGCAGCAAGCTGTCTCTGTAACTCCACAAGCTTGGTGCGGACCACCGGATATACGCTGGTGGCAGATGCCATATTGCCGACTTCCTCCTTGCGGATGACACCGTTGACATTTTCTCCGTTTAACAGCACCTGCTGTTCCCCGTTCTCATATGCAATGGTCACATCCACTGTCTTGCATGCCTCTGCGATTTTCTCCTCATCCTTTGCATCAATTCCGTTTGTCAGGAAATAATATGCCATGGCACGGTACATCGCACCGGTGTCCACATAGATAAATCCCAGCTCCTTTGCCAGCTTTTTGGCTATTGTACTTTTTCCGGCTCCTGCCGGTCCATCAATCGCGATATTTACGCTCATATGAATCCTCCATTTGTTTTTCTTCTATCTTCATTCTGTTATTTGACACTGATCCCTGCCAGATAGCCGGTAGACCAGGCAATTTGGAGATTGTACCCGCCAGTCACGGCGTCTAAGTCCAACACTTCCCCGCAGAAGAAAAGGTTGGACACCAGCTTTGACTCCATGGTGGACGGATTGATCTCTTTTACCTTCACACCGCCTCTGGTAATGATCGCCTCATTAAAATCGCGCAGCCCGTCCAATGTCACCGGGAAATGCTTAATCAGACGCACAAACCCCAGGCGCTCTTCCCTGGTGATCTCATTGACCTTCTTGTCCGGGTGGATGCCGCTTAATTCCAGCATTACCGGTATCATCTTCGCCGGGAACAGATGGCCGATGGAATTCTTAAACTGCTTGTTCTGCGCCTCGGAAAATTCACGCAGGACGCGCGCATCTAACTGTTCCTCCGAAAGCGCCGGTTTTAAGTCGATTTCCATCGCCAGCGCCCTTGCGGTAAACTTCGGCTTGATTGCCGCGCTCGCAGAGAGTATCAACGGTCCGCTGACCCCGTAATGGGTAAACAGCATCTCGCCGAATTCATCGTAGAGCGTTTTTCCCTCGCCTGCCTTCTCGCCGCTCCAGATGCGCACACGCACATTTTTCAGTGAAAGCCCTTGCAGCTTCGGGACGTAATCTTCCTTCGCATAAAACGGCACCAGTGAAGGTGTGATCTCCGTCACCGAATGCCCCAGTTCTCTTGCAAACCGGTACCCATCTCCCGTGGAGCCGGTCGTCTGGTAGGAAAATCCGCCGGTTGCAACGATCACATCGTCTGCCGGCAGCGTCTCCCCGCTCTTTAATCGGACTCCGGTTGCTTTATCCGAGTTGCTTATAACCTCTGCCACTTCGGTGTGCAGTTTTACCTGCACCTGCTTTGCCCGAAGCACCTTCTGCAATGTTGCGATCACATCCGAGGAGTGATCTGAGGCAGGAAACACGCGGTTTCCGCGCTCCACCTTCGTCGGCAGTCCGTTCGTCTCAAAGAAATCTATCACACGCTCATTGTCATAAGCATAAAATGCACTGTATAAAAACTTGGAATTGGTCATGACACTGGAAAATAGATTGTCCATGTCGCTGGCATTTGTAATGTTGCAGCGCCCTTTTCCGGTAATAAAAAGCTTCTTGCCAAGCTTTTCATTTTTCTCAAGAAGGGTGACCTCATGCCCACACTCTGCCGCCGCAATCGCAGCAAACATTCCCGCCGGACCGCCTCCTATCACAATTACTTTACTCATTCAGATCTGTATCTCCTATTTTTGCATAGCGCATTTTGATGGAATCGTCGATAAAATTAATCTCATCATTTTCATAGACCTGATACTGCTCCCAGACATCCTCAAGCATCTCAAGTGTCTGCATCACTTCGCCCTTTTTCTTCATGCTAAGCGCCACGATCAGCGCGTTTATCACACTGAGCGGTGCCACAAGCGAATCTAAAATAGACGCCATATCGCTCTCCGCGATCAGATTACACGAGGAATACAGGTTCATCGGAGAATGGATGCTGTCCGTGATCGTAATGACCTTCGCGCTCCTGTTATTTGCAAACTCCATCGCCTTTAAGGCGCGCATGGAATACCGCGGGAAACTGATCCCGATGATAACATCGTCCTTTCCGATGCGGACCATCTGCTCAAAAATCTCACTTGCACTGTTTGTCTGCAACAGATGCACGTTCTCGAACATCATCGTAAAATAAAACGCCAGAAAGCTTGCAAGCGGCGCGCAGCTCCGGATTCCGATGATATAGATATGTTTTGCATGTAGAATGGTATCCACCGCCATCTCAAATGCCTGTTCGTCAATCTTTTCTAACGTGCCGTGAATCCGATCGGCATCTGCACTTAGCACGGACTCCAGTATCTTAGACTGGTTCATGCGCCCATAGGTACGCTCCATCCTAGACACCGAATTCAGCTTTCCCTGCACCAGCTCCTCAAGTGCCGCCTGAAACTCCGGATATCCTTTGTATCCCAGATGCGTTGCAAAGCGGACCACCGTGGACTCGCTGACTCCGACCGTCTCACCCAGCTTTGCCGCCGTCAAAAAAACAGCCTTGTCATAATTATCTGTAATGTAAGTCGCCAATAATTTCTGTCCCTTGCTCAACTTGCTGTATGCTTCATTGATGCGATTACTCAGGTCATTTTTACTGCTCATAACACTCCTTGTTCTATGACAAATATACTTTTATCTCAAAATTCATCAACATTTTCATTATATCAAATCGTTCCGTTTTTGCAAGAAAAACCACGCGTCCGCCGCATATACTAATATGAGACCTTTATGAAAGAACAATCTTATGTTAAATATCACACCAGCACAAAATTTTATCCGTATCCTGCAGAGACACACCCCGGATGCCATCGCCTGGATCAGCGGGAATGAGACGCATCCCGGGCTTGCCGGCTCTGTAAAATTTTATTCTACCAGCTACGGCGGTGTTCTGGTGGAAGCCGAAATTTTCGGTCTCCCCAACATCACCTCCCCCGGTGCCGTAAATTTTTACGGATTTCATATCCACGAACACGGCGACTGCCGTCTGCCCTTCGACCAGACCGGCGCTCACTATAATCCCTCCGGTGCGCCCCATCCCATGCACGCCGGCGATATGCCGCCACTGATGGGGAACCAGGGCTATGCCTACATCGTTTTTTATGACAAATCCTTTAAAGTTCCTGACATCCTCGGGCGCTCTGTGATCATCCATGCGAACCCCGACGATTTTACCACACAGCCCTCCGGCAATTCCGGTGAAAAAATCGGCTGCGGTGTCATCCGGTAACGCCGTGGTTCTGACATTTTTTATCTCATAGGGCACATTTTCCTGTGAATATGAAATAAAAATCAGGGGCATACTGCATTTATATTTTCATGCAATACGCCCCATTTTTTATTCTGATAATTTTACCACGATCATTCCATTGATATATTCCACACATCCATTGCAGGGATATGCCGGCATATTTTTAAAC
>CAVCFM010000380.1:0-3582 GCA_963601305.1 bacterium
ATTTGAACCTGCGACCTCTGCGTCCCGAACGCAGCGCTCTACCAAGCTGAGCCACGCATCGATATATTAGGTACGATATCTTCCGAAATCGTGCCTAATTATATTAGCATACTTTTCTGTAATTGTCTAGTAGATTTTTACATTTTTTGACGCAAATTTTTCACAACTGGGTACAGCGTTACAGATTACCGCATCACCGCCCGGATGATTTTATCTTTCCAGTCTGCATACGGATGGTAACGCATCGGCAGATCGATCCAGTTATACTTTTTGACAATGCTCTTGCGGTGACTGAATGTCTCAAATCCTGCTTTTCCGTGGTACGTCCCCATGCCACTATGGCCTACGCCGCCAAATCCCATCTCCGAGGTTGCAAGGTGGATGATGGTATCATTGATGCAACCGCCGCCGAAGGATATGTGCTTTAGCACAAACTGCTCCATTTCCCGGTCTCTGGTGAACAGATAGCACGCAAGCGGTTTTTCAAAACGCCGGATGATCTCCAACAGTTCCTGTCTGTTGTGGAAGGTGAGCACCGGCAGCACAGGTCCAAAGATTTCCTCCTGCATGACCGGTGCATCCAACGATACCCCGTCCAAAATTGTCGGCGCAATCTGAAGCGTCTCGGGATTGCCATAACCGCCGGTGACTGCCAGCTCCCCTTTGAGCAGGTTCATCACGCGATAATAGTGCTTCGCATTTACCATACGCGGGTATTCCGGATTGTCTAACGGCTCCTTCCCCAGCATTTTTTTGATCTCTGCCTCCATCGCCTCAAACAATTCTTCCTTTACATCCGGGTGTACCAGAATATAATCCGGTGCCACACAGGTCTGCCCGGAATTAAGGATTTTTCCAAAGATAATGCGCCGTGCCGCCAGCTTTATGTTTGCCGTCTTATCCACGATGCACGGACTTTTTCCTCCCAGTTCTAGCGTCACAGGTGTCAGATAGCGCGCTGCTTTTTTGAGGACAAGCCGCCCCACTGCCACGCTTCCGGTAAAAAAGATATAGTCGAACCGCTCCTCTAAGAGCGCCGCATTTTCTTTTCTGCCTCCCTCGACTACCGCCACATATTTTTCATCGAAACATGCCACCATCATGTTGCGGATGACATGGGATACCTCCGGTGCATACGCAGACGGTTTTAAGATCACGCAGTTGCCTGCTGCAATCGCATTGATCAGAGGCTCTAAGCAAAGCAGCACCGGATAATTCCAGGGTGCCATGACAAGCGTGACCCCGTAAGGCTCTGCCACGGTAAAACTGGTAGCATGAAAATTGGCAAGGTTCGTCTTCACATGCTGTCTGCGCATCCATCCCTCCAGGTGGCGGATACAGTACTCTAACTCCGCTTTCGTCATTGCAATCTCTGCCATATAACTCTCGGACGGCGCCTTGTGCAAATCCTTATAGAGTGCCCGTTTTAGCTCCGGTTCGTATTTTTCTAATGCCCATCTGATGCGAAGCAGGGCATCCATCCTCGCGCGGTATGTAAGTGTCGCGCCAGAACGAAAATATGTCCGTTGATCTTTCACCAGTTTTTCAATATCCATATGCCTTCCTCCCGCCTGAAAACCACATTTTTTCTATTATTATACCCCTTTCCCCACTTTTTCAAAAGTGGTTTGTGTGCTATACTGGGTTCACCAGTATGCAAGGAGATTTTTATATGAACAAAACAGTGCTTATTACCGGCGCATCCCGCGGGATTGGGCGTTCCATCGCCTGTGCATTTGCAAAATGCGGCTGCCGGCTTATCATTACCTGCTCCAAATCCAGACAGGCTCTTTTCGAATTGAAAGAGGAACTCGAGGCAGCATATCACGTGGAAGTTTTTGCCAGCGTCGGCGACATTGCGGATTTTTCCTATGTCGAAGGGCTCTTTTCTGAGATATCCACACGCTTTGGCGGAATCGATATTCTTATCAACAACGCCGGCATCTCTCATATCGGACTGCTGCAGGATATGACGATTGAGGAGTGGAACCGCATCATCGGCATCAACCTGACCTCCGTTTTTTCCACCTGCAAGCTTGCCATCCCGCATATGCTGCACAATCATGGTGGAAAAATTGTCAACATTTCCTCTGTCTGGGGCAATGTCGGTGCTTCCTGCGAGGTTGCCTACTCCGCCTGCAAGGGTGGCATGAATTCTTTTACCAAGGCATTGGCAAAAGAACTGGCGCCCAGCAACATTCAGGTCAACGCCATCGCCTGCGGTGTGATCGACACCCAGATGAACGCCTGCTTTTCCGAGGAGGAGCGGGAAGCGTTAGCCGCAGAGATCCCTGCCGGGCGCTTCGGTTCCCCGGACGAAGTCGCCAGCCTGGCTTTACAGATCTGTACCGGCAATGACTATCTGACCGGACAGATCATCACCCTGGATGGCGGCTGGATTTGACAGATGGAATCGGCTCCCGCATACAGGAACTATTGACAGAACAAGGCATCACACAATCCAAACTTGCCACGGATTTACACTTAAGCCCCAACACAGTGGGCGGTTATGTGCGCAATCGCCGGATTCCTGATTGTATCATACTTGCACAGATTGCTGCCTACCTTGGCACCAGCATGGATTATCTTCTGGGAAATACCACTCAGAAACTGCCACGGCTTGAATCCCTCTCTGACGATGAGCTGTCTCTGTTAAGTCATTACCGCCAGTTGACTCCCGCACATCAGGAGGCACTGACCGATATGGCCGTTGCGCTCAACATAATGGATTCCGGCTGCAATAATAAGCACTGACCTTTAACACTAAAAATGCACGATGGAAAAACCTTCGTGCATTTTCTTTTCTCTTATCCCACCGGCTCTGCCACCAGCACGATCACGGTTCTCGGTGAAACCCGCAATGTCTTTTTATAATAAAACTCGGTCATCGCCTCCACGTCCATGCCGTCGTAATATGCGGCATTGGTATTGACGCAGACCTTCCACTGCATGCCCTGCCGCAGCTCTGGCAGCTGCATGACCAACGGTTCCCAGTAAGTATTGGCGCAATAAAATACAATATCGTCCGCGGTATCCTCCACATCCCTTCCGGCGTACATCACGCCGATCAGGCGCGTGCTGTTGTCCACGTTGCCGTTCCACGGAACTCCGTTGTGAATACTGATCTCCGGGAAATCACAGACCGCATTTTTTGTCGTCTTGCGAAGGATCGGGTGTGCCTTGCGGAACGCGATCATATACCGCACAAAATCATGTATCTCCTGGTATTTCGGAAGACGCGACCAGTCGAGCCAGGAGATGATATTGTCCTGACAGTACGCATTGTTGTTGCCAAACTGCGTATTGCAGAATTCGTCCCCGGCATAGAACATCGCCGGTCCCCTGCTGCACAAAAGTGTGGCAAATGCATTTTTTACCATGCGCTTGCGCAGATCCTCAACCTGGGAATCCTCCGTTTCGCCCTCACATCCGCAGTTCCAGCTGTTGCCGTTGTTATCCCCGTCTGTGTTATTCCAGCCGTTCTTCTCGTTGTGCTTTGTGTTATATGAGTAGAGGTCGTACAATGTAAAACCGTCATGGCAGGTCAAAAAATTGACCGAAGCCGCATGCCCGCGCTTTGCC
>CAVCFM010000381.1:0-8220 GCA_963601305.1 bacterium
GGCTCCCGATGGCACCGACTCCCTGGCGCTGATTTCCTTTCCTGTGGTCTCCGTCTTTGCCGTGACCATAACCTCCACCGTTGGATTTCCTCTGGAATCTAAGATTTCTCTGGCGTGAACATCTGTAATTGCAATAAAAAGCGACATTCTTTTCCCCTTTCCGAATTTGTTCTCTTCCGAAAGTATGTCCGAATGTCGCTTTTTTATACTTATTTTTTGATTTTATCCATTCACTTCTCAACAGGAATGTATTCTGCCAGCGTCTCAAATAATAAATCCGGATTGATCGGCTTTGCCAGATGGGCGTTCATCCCCGCCTCTCTAGTGTGCTCACGATCCTCCTCGTAAGCATTTGCCGTCATGGCAATGATCGGAACCATATCTGCATCTGCCCGCTCCAGCGCCCGGATACGGGTGGTGGCTTCAATTCCATCCATCCTCGGCATCCTGATATCCATCAGGATCGCATCGTACTCATGTACCTCGCTCTTATCAAATAATTCCACAGCCTCCACACCGTCCTCGGCATGCACCACCGTAAAGCCACGCTTTTTTAACAAGCGCTCTGCCACCACGGTATTCAGTGGATGATCCTCGACTAAGAGCACCTTTTTCCCGGTAAAATCGATTGCCTCTTCTTCCTTCGGCGCAACATTGGCAGCCACTTCCTTGGGAGCTTTTTCTAAACGCACCCACACGGTAAACACAGTTCCGTTCCCCTCCGTGCTCTCCACCGTGATATCGCCCTTCATCATGCGTGCAAAATTCTTGGCAATGGAAAGCCCCAGTCCGCTTCCCTGATAGCTGGTGCTGTTCTCCTTGTGCTGTCTCGCAAAGGTGTCAAACACATGGGGCAAAAATTCTCTGGAAATTCCGACGCCATTGTCCTCCACCGTCGCCCTCATGACGATCCTGCCGTCAACGCTCTCATACTCCGCTGCGGTTACTTTTACATAGCCCTCTGTGGCTGTGAACTTGATGGCGTTGTTGATCAGATTGATCATAATCTGCTCTAACCTCGTCACATCGCCAAGATAGGAGCCCGTCGTCTTTTTGGTGCGTGAGAATTCATACCGCACCCCTTTTATCTTCGCCTGGGTCTTCGCTAAAATATTGACGTTGTCCCAGAACTTATCGCTGTCAAACAGCTGCTTGGCCAGTGTCATGTTGCCGCTCTCGATCCGCGACATATCGAGGATATCATTTAACAGGGCAAGCAGATATCTCGACGCAGAGTCCAGTTTCTCCGTGCAGTCTAATACCTGTTCCTTATTGTTGATCTCATCCCGGATAATGGAATTCAGACCGATGATTGCATTCATCGGCGTGCGGATCTCATGGCTCATGCTCGCTAAGAAATTGCTTTTTGCCTGACTCGCATCGCGCGCGATCGCAAGCGCCTCCGCCAGCTGATCCTGCTTTTTCTTCTCCTCCCAGAGTGCATCCTCGATATCCGCCAGCGTGACAAGTATCGTACCCACGCGCTCATACAGGTACATGCACCGGATCTGCTTGCGTCGCATTTTTCCATTCTTGGAGAGCATCGTCACCTCTATCAGATGCACCGGCTCGTACCGAAGCACTTCCCTGAGATTTGGAATTGCCATCTCACGGCGCAGCATCTGGGCATCCTCCGGTGTCGCCGCACGCGCGATCAGACTCTGCAGTTCCTCCTCGTAGGCTCCGCTCATCTTCTGGTTCTCAAGGGCGTACTGTCCCATGACAACCACATCAAACAGTTCGTTGACGCTGTCCACCGTGTAAATCTCATCGTAATCAAAGGACATCATGCACGAGAGCGTATCCTTTAAAATGCGCTCACTGGTGATATCCCGGTTATAGACAAACGCCAGCACATCCGATGTATCCGGTCTGCGCAGCAGATTTGCCTGACCGCGGATCCACACGTGATGTCCGTTTTTGAGCTCTGCGATATACTCCACGGTAACAGAGGTCGTGCCCTGCTCAAACTGCTCTAAGAGTCCCGCCGCGGACATCTTTTTGCTCTGCTCGTCCGTCAGCCACATATCTCTGGTAAACGTGGCTACCCGGTCCACAAAGTTGACCGCATGGCGGTAAATCTTCTCATAGCCGTCCGCATTGCCGACGCGCATCTCCTCCACAATTCCCTGTGTCAGATTGACACGGCTGGTGGATAAAATATCCTCCGAAACCGCTTTTTCCCGATACAAAAGCTCCTCTTCGTACTTCTTCTGAAGCTTCTCGTGCGCCTCCCTCATCTGTTCGCTGACAATTTTGGAATCGGTGATATCCAGCACATATTCCACGTAAGCTTCCCTGCCACACCAGTCGATGATCCTTCCCTTCGTGACATAGTAACGCCCGTCCCGTAACAACTCCCTTGACGGCACCTTATCCCCCTGCCGCTCATATACCTGACAGTTGCTGCAAGGCTCGCTCAGACCGTGAAACAGTTCATAACAGCTTTTCTGCTGATAGTTCTCCTCCGCCACGCCGAATATCTCGCGCGCCCGGCGGTTGATATATAACAACTGGAAGTTGTTCACATCCCGCACATACGCGCCGGTATCCGTCTCCTCAAGGATACTCCGATACAGCATTTTTTCCTGCATCTGACGTTCCACTTCGTTTTTTTGATCTTTTCTTCTAAATTTCTCTAACAATCCCAGCTTCATTCCCCCACCACATAACTAAGAACGTACTTTTTTCCTATTGTAGTATAGCAATAAGGGGGCAAACAATCAAGTATGTTACTCTAAAATTCTACCATCAGTTGAAATGACCGTCACCTGCCACGGGATCATCTTACCGCTCTGCTGCAATGCGCGTTTTACCGCCATCTCAATTCCGCCGCAGCAAGGTACTTCCATGCGCACGATGGTGACACTCTTGATATCATTTTCTGCGATGATCTGTGTCAGTTTTTCAGAATAATCCACATCATCGAGTTTCGGACATCCGATCAATGTCACATGATTTTTGATGAATTTGCGATGAAAATCGCCGTATGCATATGCGGTACAGTCTGCCGCAACCAAAAGCTTTGCACCGTCAAAATAAGGAGATTTTACCGGAGCTAACTTAATCTGTACCGGCCAGTTAAAAAGCTCTGCCGCTACCTCACCTGCTGCCGGCTGTGCCTCTGTGTGCTGCGGTGCTTCCGCTCTGTTGATCTGACGCGCCATGCTTCCCGGACATCCGTGGAATACCGGAGCCTTCTTCTGCTTCTGATGCTCTTCCACTGCCTTTGCATCGTAGGCTGCCGCCTCACGCTCCACAAAGTGGATCGCATCCATCGGACATGACGGCAGACAATCGCCCAACCCGTCACAGTAGTCATCGCGCATCAGTTTTGCTTTTCCATCTACAATGGCGATCGCGCCCTCATGACAGGCATTTGCGCAAGCGCCACAACCGTTACATTTTTCCTCGTTAATCTCAATAATTCTGCGTACCATATATCTATTCCTTACCTTTCTTTATCTCTTGACATTTCTCACCTATCATAATACAATCATCGCAACAAATCCGTTGTTTTTACAACATTTTATGTAAAATTGACATCACAGGAGGTTTTTTTATGACTGCCTACGAACCTATTTTAAAAACATGTCCGCTTTTTGCCGGCATCGATGCCGCCGACCTGGATTCCATGCTGCACTGTCTCTCTGCCCGCTGTGAGAAATATCCGAAGGGCGATTTTCTCTATCATCAGGGCGATGCCATCGACTCTCTGGGCATTGTGTTGTCCGGCAGCATCGATATTATGAAGGAAGATTTCTGGGGAAATTCCAATCTGATCGCCCGCGCCGGGGTTGGAAATATTTTTGGGGAAGCCTACGCACTCCGCACAGACTCCCCCATAGAAGTATCCATCCTGGCAAAACAGCCATCGGAAGTTATGTTTTTAAATGTCTCAAAAATGATGACGCTCTGCGGCAACGCCTGCACCTTCCACAACCGGCTCACCCAGAACCTGTTGTCCGTACTTGCGGAAAAAACCTTCCAGCTGAGCCGGAAATTAGAGCATATCACGCAGCGCACGACCCGTGAAAAGCTGTTGTCCTATCTCACCGCCGAGGCAGCCCACGCGGGCAGCAACTCCTTTGACATACCGTTTAACCGCCAGCAGTTAGCCGATTATCTCTCGGTGGACCGCAGCGCCATGTCCAGCGAGCTGGGCAATTTAAGGGACGAGGGACTCATCACGTTTCAGAAGAATCATTTTACCCTGCAATTCCCTTCGTCTTAAGGAAATCCACCCAGATGTCGTATTTGGAACCGTAGAGATGCAGATTGTCAAAGGTAAGCTCCTGCTTTAAATTGCCATCTGCATCACACACGACCTCATTCACATCAATATAAAAAATCGTCTTCTGATCCGCTAACTGCGCGATACGGTCGTTGCGTTCCACAAGTCCCTGGTTGTTAAAAATCGGGTCGCTATCAGACTTTGCTTTTGCCACGTGCATGATCGCCTGCACGTAGATGATAGCATCCGGCTGCAGCTGCCGGAATTTTTCGACAGAAGCGGTGTACGCTTCCATAAAACTGTCCAGCGTTCCTCTTCCCATCTCGTTGATGCCAATCTGAAAATAGACCTTGCCAAACTGACGGCTGCTAAGTGCTTCCTCCAACGTCACTTTTGCACCATCCACATCGCAGAACTTTTCCGTCCACATGTCATAGACATTCAAGCCCACCGTGGCATAGAATGTAGCATGGTCAAGTCCTCCGTAATCCCGCAGGCCGACCGTCCTGGAATCGCCGATAAACACGGCATCGTCAAAGTAATCGTCCTCCACGTTTACGAACTCTCTTGTCTGCTCCGGCTCTTTTGCCTCCGTCGCCTGCGTCTCTGTCAATTCCTCTGTCTCCGTCTCCATCACAAGCTCCGCAGCGCTCTCTCCTCCCGGCTTTGCGCCCAGCCACACGCTCTCCCCACCGGGTCCGAAATCCTGTTTTTTCTGCCCGATCTGCCATGGATAGATACCGTCATGTATCCCCTGGAATACCAGAACAAAGTAAGGATTTTTCGCCACATCCGTCTTATATCTGTCATAGATGTTATCTTTTCCCAGATATCCTGCCACCGACAGCAATGCCCAGCTAAGCAACAGGAAAATTGTAACTTTACATTTTAAAATATTTTTCAACTCTCTCCTCACCACGCCCTAGAAATTAAAATACATAAACGGGTTGTTCTGTGAAACAGCCAGATAATAAACGCTCACGCCCAGAATCACAACGGCTGTCACGTTTTCTGCCATCTGCTTGTCAAGCGCCTTATAAAACGCCCGTGGAACCGGTGTCACACACAACGCCCCCGCCACAAGCAGATACTTGTAATCCCTGAGATAACCGATGTAATCCCCGGCGTTTAACACCCTGCCGCACTCCCCCACGAACGGGAAAAGCTTGCACAGATAGATGCCAAGCTGCGTCACATCCGACACGGCAAACGCCACCCACGTAACCGGTACCACCACCAGCACATACAGATGGCACAGCGCCTTACATAGCGGCTTATTCCGCCATCCGTGCCTGTCGAGGAACGGAAACAGCAGCAGCTTTTCAAAAAACAGCAATACAAGCAGCATACCGCCCCAGATCAAAAAGTTCGGCGCCGCCCCATGCCATAAAGCGGTCAGACTCCAGACCACAAACAGGTTAAAAATCGTTCTCCCACGCCCCTTGCGGTTTCCGCCAAGGGGAATATAGACGTAATCGCGGAACCATCTGCCCAGCGTGATATGCCATCTGCGCCAGAATTCTGAGACCGATTTTGACATATACGGATGTCTGAAGTTCACCGGTATCGTAAATCCAAGCATCTCGCCAAGTCCCATCGCCATCAGCGAATATCCGGCAAAATCAAAATACAGTTCCATCGAGTATGCCACCGCTCCAAGCCACGCCAGCTGTGTGGATATCCCGGAAAAACCGATTGCCTGCACACTGTTCCAGAGCATCCCGATGCGGTCTGCCAGGATTACCTTTGAGCCGAGTCCCAAAATCAGCGTCTTAAGCCCATGCTCGAACTGGGCCGGTGTGATCACACGCTCGTTAAGCTGCAGGCGCACATCCGAATAGTTGATGATCGGTCCCGCCACCAGCTGTGGAAACATCGTAAGATACGTCCCCAGCCGTATGAACGATTTTTCCGCCGGAACGACTCCCCGGTACACATCAACGATATACGCCACGATCTGGAATGTGTAAAAACTGATCCCCAGCGGCAATTTGTCCGTCCAACCGCTGTATTTAAAGAAAAACAGGATTCCAAAATTGTAAAAAAGCGCGATAAAAAGCAGGATTTTCTGCCTGGTTCCACGCCCCTCTGCCGTCCCCCGGTACATCCATCTGCCCAGCAGATAATTGACCAGAACACATCCAAATAAAAGAAGCACATATCCTGCCTCCCCCACCGTGTAAAAGGCTATGCTTCCTGCAAACAATATGAAATTGCGGTACTTCTTCGGTGTAATATAATATATGATCAGAAAAACCGGCAAAAACCGGAATAAAAATTCGAAACTGCTAAATACCATGTTAAGGCTCTTTCTAAACGCACATAATTTATCTTATGACATTCCTATTATAATCGATACCAATCGGAAGTAGCCAACTATTAAGCAGATTTAGCGAAAATTTATTATTTCTGTCACATTTCTAGCAATCCGTAACCTTTCTGTCACATTTTGCAAGGATCTCTCCTATAAAATATAACGACCCAAACGCAATCGTTTTTTCCTTCCTATCCTGCATGGAAAAATAATCGCCGAGGAACGCTTCTAAATCTTCGATCCGCTTTGCAGGCACACCACATGTCCGGATATAGCCCGCCAGATCCTCCGCCTGCAGCGCCCGCTCGCTCTCCACCGTCACCGTGGCAAAATCAAGCGCCAATGGCAGCAGCAGATCTACCATCTGCTCATAATCCTTATCCGCCATGACTCCCATGACAAAATGAAATTTCTCGCCGGGAAACAGGTCCATTAAGCTGTTGCGCAGCGCCTCCACGCCGTTGCTGTTATGCGCCCCATCCACCAGCAAAAACGGTTTCTGGTGCAAAATCTCCATGCGCCCCTTCCAGCGCGTCTCATAAATCCCCAGACGCACGGCATGCGCTATGTCCGCCTCTGACTCCGCAGAGTTCTCTTTTTTGCCCATCCAGCGCTTTAAAAATGCCTCCGCAGCCAGGATCGCAGCGGCAGCATTCTCATACTGATGGGTTCCCAACATCTGCATTTTGAGGTCTTTATATGCCCCAAAATCAAAGTGCTGGCATCCCGCCTTGTAGTGACATTTCTGCAATTCCAGAGGATCTATGATGTGGCAGCTTGCTGCCCCCACCTCTTTCGCCTTGTCCGCAAAAATCTCTGCAATGCCGCATGCCTGGCTCTCTACGACCAGATCCGTTCCGCTCTTTATGATCCCGGCTTTCTCCGCCGCGATCTCCGGCAATGTGTTTCCCAAAATTGCCATGTGATCATACCCGATCTTGGTGATGACCGACACCTCCGGTGTCCCCACCGCGTTGGTGGAATCCAGTCTGCCGCCAAGCCCGGTCTCAAGGATCATCACATCCACCGCCTGCTCCTTATAATACAAAAGCGCCATCGCCAGACACATATCAAACATCGTAGGATAGGTCCGCTCTTTTTCCCCGTTCTCATCTGTGACAAAAAACTCTGTGTGCAATAATTTTTCCCCGAGTCTGGTGACATCGTCCTTAGGTATCATCTCGCCGTTGATGCGGATGCGCTCCCTAAAATCCACCAGATGCGGCGACGTAAAACATCCCACCCGAAGTCCTGCCTGTTTTAAAATTTCACACAAAAAAGCAGAGACGGAGCCTTTGCCATTCGTCCCTGCTATATGGATCATAGGAATTCCCGCTTCCGGGTGGGATAACTGCTGCAACATACCAGCCGTAATCTCCACCCCGGCGCGTTTTCCAAATCTTCTGCTATTCTCTATCTCTGAAACTACTTCTTCGTAAATCATACTGCCATAATCACTCCACCATCATTTGCATACATGCTGCTCACGCCAGCAGTATTAATGATAATGATTTTTTTGAATTTTGCAACCTTTTCTATCTTCTGTTTGACAAGGGCTGCCCGTTCCGGACAATTGCAGTGTGCGATGGCAAGTACCTTGTTCTCACAGTCCTTGGTACGGGAGACCATATTTGCCACCATTTTTTCCAGGGCACGGTTCATGCCCCTTGCC
>CAVCFM010000382.1:0-4622 GCA_963601305.1 bacterium
CCATATATCCGACACAGAAACGGGGCGATGCAACCCGCATGGTCGAGGAGGCAACGGAGGATTACAATTTAATCGTCTGTAGCGGCGGTGACGGCACCTTAGACGAGGCGGTGACCGGAATGATGCGGCGTGAACACAAGATTCCGTTGGGCTATATCCCGGCAGGAAGTACGAACGATTTTGCCACCTCACTTGGAATTCCAAGGGAGATGCCAAAAGCGGCGGAGACCGCAGTGCGCGGAAAGCATTTTGCCTGCGATATCGGCGCATTTAACCAGGACTATTTTGTCTATGTGGCAGCGTTTGGTCTTTTTACAGAAGTGTCCTATAAGACGAGCCAGGAGTGGAAAAATGTGCTGGGACATGCGGCGTACATTCTGGAAGGTGCCAGATGTCTGCATGATATCCCGTCCTTTTTGATGCAGGTCGAATATAACAATACACGGGTGCAGGATGAATTCATCTATGGAATGATCAGTAACTCCACTTCTGTCGGCGGATTTAAGGGTATGACCGGAAAGGACGTGCTCTTAGACGACGGCGTGTTTGAGGTGACACTGATCAAGAAACCGCGTAATCCGATAGAATTAAACGAGATTATCGCCTCCCTGATCAATCTGGTGGATGACACCGATATGGTATATTCCTTTAAGACCGACGAGGTAAAATTTACTGCCAAAAACAATGTCGCATGGACGTTAGACGGAGAGTTTGGCGGGGAACACACAGAGGTTGTGGTTCGGAATATTTGTAAAGCAATTGAGATTATGACCTAATGTATTTGTGAAAAATTTAACTTTATTTTTCACTTAAAGTAATATATAATACCGTTAGGGTAAATGTCGTTTTGCGACAAATGATTAAATTAATGGAGGAATTTCATATGTTAGTATCTGCAAAAGAAATGTTAGACAAAGCAAAAGCTGGCCATTATGCAGTTGGACAGTTCAACATCAACAACCTTGAGTGGACCAAATCCATTCTTCTGACCGCAGAAGAGTGCAAATCCCCGGTTATCTTAGGTGTATCTGAGGGTGCCGGAAAGTACATGACAGGTTATAAGACTGTAGCAGCTATGGTTAAGGCTATGATTGAGGAATTAAACATCACAGTTCCTGTAGCATTACATTTGGATCACGGTTCCTATGAAGGATGTTTAAAATGTGTTGAGGCTGGTTTCTCATCCATCATGTTTGACGGTTCCCATTATCCAATCGATGAGAACGTTGCAAAGACAACAGAGCTGGTTGCTTTAGCACACAAGAACGGTATGTCCATCGAGGCTGAGGTTGGTTCCATCGGTGGCGAGGAAGATGGCGTTATCGGTATGGGCGAGTGCGCAGACCCTGCAGAGTGCAAGAAGATTGCTGATCTTGGCGTTGATATGCTTGCAGCAGGTATCGGCAATATCCATGGCAAATATCCTGCAAACTGGGCTGGATTAAGCTTTGAGACTCTGGATGCCATCCAGAAACTGACAGGTACCATGCCATTAGTACTTCACGGAGGTACCGGTATTCCTGAGGATATGATCAAGAAGGCAATCTCCCTTGGTGTTGCTAAGATTAACGTTAATACCGAGTGCCAGTTATCCTTTGCAGATGCTACACGTAAATATATCGAGGCAGGTAAGGACTTAGAGGGTAAAGGATTTGACCCACGTAAGTTGTTAGCTCCAGGTGCAGAAGCGATCAAGGCTACTGTAAAAGAGAAAATGGAACTGTTTGGTTCTGTTGGAAAAGCAAACTAATACAGACATTACATCAAGAGACCGGATTTCCGGTCTCTTTTAATGTCAGAAGGAATACTGCGTGTGTCTATTTGCTGTTTTCTGATAAATTGTTTCCTGTTCCACATTTTTAACAAAAAAAGGAAACTACTTTTACTTTTGTTGTTTAAAATGGCAAATTTGAAAAAAAGGTAGAAATATGCTTGCAATTTAAAATGAAATATATTATCTTTAACTCAACGCAATAATGACGTGATGAACAAGGGTGTTCCAATAAGCTATGTTTAGGCTAGGAATGCCCATTTTTTTATACCATTGTGAATACAATAGAACATGACGTCGGGTGCAGGCATTTTACATAGGATGCAGTAATAATCTAGTCTTAGGGGATTAGGAAAAGAAAGGATGTAGAACAATGAGCGAAACAGGTTATCTCAATGTAGCAGAAATCTTTGGCGAGAACGTATTTAACGACTCTGTCATGCAGGAACGTCTTCCAAAGAAAGTGTACAAGAAATTAAAAGAAGTCATCAACGAGGGAAAAGAATTAGACCTTGAGACTGCCGATGTGGTAGCACACGAGATGAAGGAGTGGGCAATCGAGAAAGGTGCAACACACTATACACACTGGTTCCAGCCACTTACCGGTGTGACCGCTGAGAAGCATGATTCCTTTATCACAGCTCCGATGGAGAACGGCAAGGTGCTGATGAGCTTTTCCGGTAAGGAATTGATCAAAGGTGAGCCGGATGCATCATCCTTCCCATCCGGAGGTCTTCGCGCAACATTCGAGGCAAGAGGATATACAGCATGGGATTGCACTTCGCCTGCTTTTGTGAGACAGGACGCAGCTGGCGCAACACTTTGTATTCCTACCGCATTCTGCTCTTACAAGGGAGAGGCTCTTGACCAGAAGACACCGTTGCTTCGCTCCATGGAAGCAATTAATGAGCAGGCGCTTCGCTTATTGAGATTATTTGGAAATACTACATCTAAGAAGGTAACTCCTTCTGTTGGACCGGAACAGGAATATTTCATTGTTGACAGAGAGAAATATTTACAGAGAAAGGACTTGATCTTTACCGGACGTACCTTGTTTGGCGCTATGCCTCCTAAGGGACAGGAGATGGATGACCATTACTTCGGCGCTATCCGTGAGAGGATTGCATCCTATATGAAGGACGTTAATGAGGAACTCTGGAAGCTTGGCGTATCTGCTAAGACGCAGCACAACGAGGTTGCGCCTGCACAGCACGAGCTGGCACCGATTTATTCAGAGGCTAATATCGCAGTAGACCACAACCAGTTAGTTATGGAGACCTTAAAGAAAGTCGCAGGACGTCATGGATTACAGTGTCTGCTTCACGAGAAACCATTTGCCGGCGTAAACGGTTCCGGCAAACACAACAACTGGTCTATCACAACCGATGACGGCATCAACCTGTTAGAGCCGGGTAAAACACCACATGAGAACATCCAGTTCCTTCTGGTACTGACCTGTATCTTAAAGGCAGTCGACAAACATGCAGACCTGCTCAGAGAGTCCGCAGCAGATGTCGGAAATGACCACAGACTTGGAGCAAACGAGGCACCGCCAGCAATCATTTCCATCTACCTTGGCGAGCAGTTACAGGATGTATTGACACAGCTGATCAGCACCGGAGAGGCAACACACAGCATTTCCGGACAGAAGTTAGAGACCGGCGTTAAGACACTTCCGGACTTCATGAAGGATGCAACCGACCGTAACAGAACTTCACCGTTTGCATTTACCGGAAATAAATTTGAGTTCCGTATGGTAGGTTCCCAGGATTCTATTGCACAGCCAAACGTAGTTTTAAATACCATCGTTGCAGAGGCATTTGCAGAGGCATGTGATGTATTGGAGAAAGCCGATGACTTCGAGCTGGCAGTCCACGATCTGATCAAACAGTATGCGACCGAGCACCAGAGAATCGTATTCAACGGCAACGGCTATTCCGATGAGTGGGTTGCAGAGGCAGAGAGACGCGGTCTTCCGAACATCAAGTCTATGGTAGATGCAATTCCTGCACTGAATACTGAAAAAGCAGTTGCACTGTTCGAGCGGTTTAAAGTATTTACCAAAGCTGAGCTGGATTCCCGTGTGGAGATTGAGTATGAGACCTACGCAAAGGCAATCAATATTGAGGCTAGAGCCATGATCGACATTGCCACCAAGCAGATTATCCCGGCAGTTATCAAGTACACAACCGTACTGGCACAGTCCATTTCCGCTGTAAAAACAGCATGTGATGCGGATGTCAGCGTACAGACCGAGATTTTGACAGAGGTATCCGATCTGCTTGCAGATGCAAAGCTTGCACTTTCCAAATTGCAGGATGTGACTGAGAAGGCAGCTGCAATGGAAGAGGGAAGATCACAGGCTGTATATTACAGAGATGATGTGAAGAACGCAATGGATGAGTTGAGAGCGCCGATTGACAAGCTGGAGATGTTAGTCGACAAGGCTATGTGGCCAATGCCATCCTACGGTGACCTTATGTTTGAGGTATAAGAACTGCCTTTTATGTGTAAGGTAGAACAGACTTTTACTTTATAAAAATATGACACGTTTTCTAAGAACCACGATGCTGTGGAACAAGGGAGACGTGTCATTTTTTGTGTAATGGGAAATTGCAGAACTATTTCCTGTTATATATAAAGGAAAATTGAGGAGGATTATTTATGAGCGAGGAAATTATGGAATTAGTATCAAGTAATATCTTTGGCGTCTGGTTCCTGATGGGAGCTGCGCTGGTGTTCTGGATGCAGGCAGGCTTTGCGATGGTTGAGGCTGGTTTTACCAGGGCAAAAAACACAGGTAACATTTTAATGAAGAACCTTATGGATTTTTGTATTGGCACGATCGTGT
>CAVCFM010000383.1:0-7056 GCA_963601305.1 bacterium
GCTTAAGAGGTCATCGAAAAATACCGTTGGTGTATCATCCCCCGTGTTGGAGAACGCATCTCTGGCATACTGGTAGGACTCGGTGATGGCAAGCGGGTCGCCAACAAAGGTGCCGACACCGGCGTGCAGGGATACGTTGTAGTAGTTGTGCAGCGTGGTGCGCACGTTGGCGATGATCTCTGCGAGTGAGCCGTGAAAATCCGACGCGTCATCGTCATAGCAGAAGATCAGCGCAAAGTGGTGCAGATCGAGCACCATGGCGTGGCAGAACCGGTATTTGGAGAACAGCTCGCTTCCCATCTGAAAAGCAGTGTGGAACAGATTGAGCTGCTGCTCATCGGAGAGCTCTGCGGTGGAAGTGCTCATAATCTCACAGTAACAGCACACGTAGCCCTGGTAATTGAAATTGAGCTTTAACTCCTGGCATTGCAGCAAAAACTGTTCCCGGTCCTCGAACAGGTTGTGCAGCAGGCTGATAAAAAACTTATCGTGATAGGAAGAGAGGCTGTAAGGAGCCTCGATGGGGCGCGTATTCCGCCCGGGCTGGGCTTTTATCTTTTCAATTACTTTTTCAACAGAGGCGCGCAGGACATCAGGAGTTAATTCCAGCTTGATCAGGTAATCACACACCTGGCAGTGCAGAGCCTCGCGCACGAATTCAAAGTCCTCGTAGCTGGTTAAGATAATAAAAGCAGGCTGATTGTCGCCATAGCGCTCCTGGCAGGTGCGGGCAAGCTCTAAGCCTGTCATGATCGGCATTTTGATGTCGGTAATGACAATATCGGGCATGTCGGACTCAATCAGGTTTAGGGCAGCCTGCCCGTTTGCGGCAATGCCCGTAATCTCAATATCCATAGATGCCCATGGAAGCATGGATTTGATGCCGACCTGAACCAGCGGTTCATCGTCTGCGATTAACAATTTATACATAATCATTTCCCCCTTACCGCAGCAGACTGCGGTCATTTCAAATAAGTCATTTTACGGATTGTCCAGGCGCATTGGAAGCAGGATGGACATCGTTGTATATTCTCCGACGACACTGTCGATGGTGATGCCGTAGGATTCGCCGAATTCATAGCGAAGGCGTTTTTGCACGTTGCTGATACCGATCTCACGGAAAAAGTCTGCACTGCCCTGATTTTCGTCATTTAATATCTGGGCAATGGTCTCCTCGGACATGCCGACACCGTTATCAGTGATGTCTATTTTTATGTTGTCATCCGGCACGCGGGCGATATGTATCGTGATCTCGCCGGAGCTGCCGGTGGGCTCGATGCCGTGGAAGATCGCATTTTCCACAAGCGGCTGCAGCGTAAATTTGATGATCAGACAGCGGTATAAAATTTCCTCGTCCACGTCGATGGTGAGCTTTAAGGTGCCGCCGTAGCGGTACTGCTGGATCGTAAAATAATCCTCCACAAGTCCCAGTTCCTCGCGTAGCGGGATGAGCAGCTTCGTTCCCTTGGAAATACTTTTCAAAAGTCTCGAGAGCGCCGTCGTCATATCCACGATGCCGGTGGCACCCTGAATACTTGCCATCCATTTGATGGAATTGAGGGTGTTATACAAAAAGTGCGGATTGATCTGGCTTTGTAGCATCTTATATTCCAGATCCCGCTTTTCCTTTTCGGCGGCGAGCTTATTCTCAATCAGTTCGTTGACCGCCTCCGCAAGATCATTGACTCCGCGGCCGATATCCCCGATCTCGTGGTTCCACTCAATCGAAGTATCCCGGGAAAAATCCCCGGCGGAGATGTGAACCAGCCGTTTTTTGATCTTCCTTACCGGCACATTGATAATGTGACCAAGGATATGATTTAACAGGAGACCCAGCAGAAGCAGTTCCACAAACAGTGCGATCAAAAGTGCGTGAAAGATCGTCAGCTGTCCATTGCTCTCAACAGGCGAGAGAATCTGGCTGACATAGCAGCCGGTGCCGCCGATTTCCTCGGACACGACGATATGGGAGGTGCCGTCCTCGGACTCGATGTGGTTGAGCCGTCCACTCTTTCTTCCTGCGGGGGTCGTCTCCTCTTCTGTGTAGGAAAATGAGGGAGAGACCTCGGTAAAAGAATTCTGTTCATATAAATAAGTATGTTCCCCGAGGGTCAGATAGATGTTATCGCCGTCGGTCTGATAGACATTGCTCAAGGCATCGGAAAAAAGAGCCGCATCGATCTCCAGGAAGATATATCCGCCCAAATCGGAGGTAAACTTGTAAGTGATCGGTTTTAAAATCGGAACAATGGTCTTAGCGCGCCGTGGATAAAACATATCCGGAAGAAAGCCTACCGTGTAATTTCTGTATCCGGAAGAAAGCAGCAGCTTGTAAAAGTCCTGTTTTGGCAGCTCCCTTGCAATGTCGATAGTGCTGGAATATTCCGAGGAGACCACCTGGATATAGCTCTCGTCCAGGTTCGTGATGACAACGCGGTGCAGGTACGAGGAGGATGCATTATTCTGACAGTACTCCGTGAGTATCTCGTGGGCAGCCGTTCTTTTTTTGACAGCGTCGCCATGGGACTCGACGAAGGAGCCGATCGTACTGTTGGACTGGCAGTAAAGCACCAGCTGGTCGATATTGCCGAGCTCGTTTTCAATATAATCGGTAAGAAACAGCAGGTTGGTGTCGGTGGACGAGATCAGATTGTCTTCGAGGTAGTTGGCATATATATGATAGCTGACGATGGAGATGGTGACTCCGATGAACAGCGTAAAAGCAAATGTGATGATAATGATCTGGTTGCGTATGGTGAGATGTTTCTTCGATGCTGACATAATAATCCTCTGATATCTGTTGTGTTCTTATTTAGTATAGCAGACTTCCTATTCTTATGAAACAGGATGGAACGACAAAAGGCTATGAAAAATTTTATGAATTCCATGTAAAAAATTAATATAACAGGCGTAAAGTACTATTTTTACCGGGGGTCATAATTTTATATAATCAGTATGAAATATTCTATTCCAAATAGACGGCATAAAAAATACAATAAAGGTACATCAGATGCAGGAGCATCAAAAAATTATTTAGGAGGAATTGGGGAATGAAAAAGAAAATTGTCAGTGTATTAATGATTGCTGCAATGGCAACCACAATGATTGCAGGCTGTGGAGGAAGCAGTGATTCCGCATCGACAGATACAGATGCGAACACAGATGCAGCTCCGGCAACCGAAGCCGCAGCAGCTACAGACACAGGCTCAGGGGATGGCGAGGCAGTCACCTTAAAATGGGCGATCTGGGATCAGGAGACCACAACATACTGGGGCGCGTTGGCAGATGCTTATATGGAGGCAAATCCAAACGTCACCGTTGAGATGGTAGACCTTGGCTCTCAGGATTATATGACCGTACTTGCAACCGAGTTATCCGGTGAGGGTTCCGATTTTGACGTGGTGACCATCAAGGATGTTCCGGGATATGCAACCTTAGTACAGAAAAATGCAATCCTTCCTTTGGATGACTATATTTCCGCAGACGGCGTGGATCTGACACAGTATGCAGGAACCACAGACCAGGTAACCGTAGACGGCAAGTTATATGAACTTCCGTTCCGTAACGATTTCTGGGTACTGTTCTACAACAAGGACTTATTCGACGCAGCAGGCGTTGATTACCCGAGCAACGATATGACATGGGATGAGTACGATGCTCTGGCAAGACAGCTTACCGACACCACATTTGGTGAGCAGGTATATGGCGCACATTATCATACATGGCGTTCTACCATCGGACTGATGGGCGTTCTTGACGGACAGCACTCCATCTTAGATGGCGATTATGAGTTTATGAAACCATACTATGAGATGGTTTTGGCAGAGGAAGCAGACGGCGTATGCAGAACTTACTCTGACCTTAAGACAGAGGGATTACATTACTCCGCAGCATTCTCAAGCGGCGATACCGCTATGATGAACATGGGTTCCTGGTATATCTCTACCATGATCAACAGCCTTGCAAGCGGTGAGTACGACAGCAGCTTATGCGGCAACTGGGGCATTGTAAAATATCCACACGCAGAGGGCGTTGAGGCAGGTTCTACCCTTGGTACCATCACAGGTCTTGCAGTGACAACCGCAACAGACACACCGGACGCAGCATGGGATTTTGTTAAATGGGTCAGCGGAACAGAAGGTGCAGCAGTTATGGCTTCCACCGGTAACTTCCCGGCAATCATGACAGACGATGTTATGGCAACCATCACAGGCTTAGAGGGATTCCCGACAGACGAGAACTCCAAAGACGCACTTGAGGTTTCTAACTTATATCTGGAAGTTCCATACGCAGAGAACGTATCCGAGATCAACTCTATCTTAGATACTTACCATGCAATGATCATGGGTGGTGAGTGTACCGTAGACGAAGGAATTGCAAGCATGAACGAAGAGGTCAGCGCAATTTTAAATCAGTAAAACAGGTCTTACAGGAATCGGGGGCTGCTCGCGTGGCCCTCGATTTTTAAAGAAAGAGCAAAACAGTCAGAAATAAATGGGGAAGGAGTTTCAAGTAGGGATATGGAGAAAATAACAGCAGCAAATGTAGAGTCCTATCAGCAGGAATTGACCGACTTAATCACGAAAATCCGTACAGAAGCAGACGAGAAGCAAAAGAAAAAAGATTTATCCAGAATTGATATGCTGCAGAGAAAGATCAGTGCATTCAGAAGCGGCAGCAGGATCAGCCGGGAGACGAAGCGTGACTGTGTGGCATACTCCTTCATAGCACCGAATTTTATAGGGTTTGCAGTGTTCACCTTAATACCGATCGTGTTTGCATTTGCACTTGCATTTATGAACTGGGATGGTTCAAACCCGATTGAGTGGGAAGGATTAGGCAACTTCAAAAAATTAGCGAGCGACCCGTATTTTATCGCAGCATTAAAAAACACGATCATCTATTGTGTGGGAACCGTACCGCTGACTATGATCATGTCATTGGCACTGGCGATCGTGTTAAATCAGAAAGTCATCGGACGTGGAATTTTCCGTACACTTTCCTTTTTCCCGTATGTGGCATCGTTAGTTGCGATCACATCCGTGTGGAAAATGTTGTTCCATCCGTCCAAAGGACCGATCAACAGTATTTTATATAACGTGTTCCATGTGCCGCAGGAGAGCCTGCCACAGTGGTTTTCCGGTGGTCTGGTATTGGTATCCATGATACTGTTCTCCGTGTGGAAATATATGGGATATTACATGGTAATCTACCTTGCAGGATTGCAGGGAATCTCCGGGGAATTGTATGAGGCAGCCAGCCTGGACGGAGCCAACACCTGGCAGAAATTCCGTTATGTGACATGGCCGCAGCTTGCATCCACCACATTCTTCGTTGTGGTTATGCTGACCATCAACTGCTTTAAGGTATATGATGTCGCGATCATGCTTGCAGCAGGCGGTAACGGAGAATTGACATTGAACTCAACCGTTCTTGTTTATTACATTTATCAAAAAGCGTTTGTGGAGTGGAAACTTGGCTATTCCAGCGCTGTTGCTATGGTATTGTTCATGCTCGTTCTGGGTGTCACTTTAATCCAGTTCTGGGGCCAGAAAAAATATGCAGATTAATGTAACGGGACAGGAAGGAGGATATATATGAAATCAGCACATAAAAAGGCGGTTGCATCAAAAGTTATCGTGTACGTGATACTGATCATTGTTGCAGCGCTGATGATCATACCGTTTTTGTGGATGCTCTCCGCGTCCATAAAAAGTGACCGGGAAGTATTTCAGATGAATCCGTTTGTCTGGATCCCGGAGAACCCGAAGTGGAGCAACTATTCGGAAATCTGGACGAAGATCCCGTTCGGAAAGTTTATCTCCAACACGGTCTTCTTAACAATCGTCGTAACCTGTCTACAGCTTTTAACCAGCTCCTTTGCAGCTTACGCGTTTGCAAAATTGAATTTCAAGCACAAAAACCTGATGTTTATGGCGTATCTTTCCACCATCGCAATGCCGTGGCAGGTATACATGGTACCGCAGTTTATCATGATGCGTAAGATGGGCTTAAACGACAAGCTGTTAGCAATCATCTGCCTACAGGCGTTCTCAGCATTTGGCGTGTTCATGATGAAGCAGTTCTACGAGGGAATCCCGGATGAATTGTGCGAGGCAGCCAGGATCGATGGTATGAGCGAGTATAAGATCTACAAAAATATCATGCTGCCGCTGTCAAAACCAGCGCTTTCCACGCTCACGATTTTTACTTTCGTGTCGACCTGGAATGATTACCTGGGACCGTTGATCTACTTAAAATCTCAGGAAAAGAAAACCATCCAGCTTGGACTTAAGATGTTCATCGGACAGTATTCCTCCGATTACGGTCTGATCATGGCAGGTTCGGTGATCTCATTGATACCGGTATTGATTGTATTTTTGATCTTGCAGAGATACTTTGTGGAAGGTGTTGCCTCAACTGGATTAAAGGGTTAAAAACAGGTGATCTGATATGGAAAAGTTATTCAGTATGGACAATCCGATATGGAGAATTTTAGGAATGATGTGGGATGCCATCTGGCTGACAATCTTATGGGCAGTGTTTTCACTGCCCATAGTCACCATCGGGGCATCCACCACGGCACTCTATACCGTGGCGATAAAAATCATCGCAAATGAGGAGGGCGTTGTCACAAAGCAGTTTGTCACAGCGTTCCGGGAGAACTTTAAGCAGGCGACCATCGCGTGGCTGATACTGCTTGCGGCAGGCATCATCCTCGGTGTGAACATCTGGTTCTACGGAAAGATGGGCAACGTATTTGGAAAGATGTTTCTGATCGTACTGCTGATATTCGGTTACGTGTACCTGATGATCCTTCACTATATCTTCCCGGTGCTGGCACGCTTTGACGACTCGCTGAAAAATCTGGCGGCAATGTCATTCGTGTTGTCGGTAAAAAATTTCGGCTGGACGCTTTTAATGATAACCGTCACTGTGTGCGTTGTGGCAGTGGGCGTGTTCGGGTTTGCCCCGTTTCTTGCGGGCAGCGCGGGGATCATTGCATTGCTCCATGCATGGATACTAAAACCTGTTTTCGGACAATATATAAAGGCA